>CAKKQL010000081.1 GCA_919902095.1 Acidiferrobacterales bacterium | reverse complement strand
CCATGCTGGCCGGCGTCGCGGTCGTGTATGCGGTGGTGCTTGCGTTCTGGTTCGGGCTGCGCGCGCGCCGGCAGCGCACCGGCTTCTACGTGCTGTTCGCGCTGGCGGTGACCGCGTCGGTACAGCTCGTCGGCGTGTACCTGGTGTTTGCGAGCCTGATCCTGCCGGCGCTCGCGACCCGGCGGCTCTCGGGAGCTAGGCAGTTGCGCTGGGGTTATGTCACCGGCATCGGCGGCTACGCCGCCGGTATTGGCGCGTCGGCGCTGTTCGATCTGCCGACCGGAGCAATTACCGTATGGACACTTGCGTTAGCGGCGATCGTGGCGGCTTCGATAGCGGCGCGACGAACTTAGTGCGGCTTAATGCGGAGTGCGGAATTCGGAATGCGGAATTAATATTGAAAGATTCCGCACTCCGCATTCGCCATTTCGATGTGCAGGACGCACAAGTGCCGCGGGCGAAGGGATGCGCAGGAGCGGCCGCATTACTTTTTCGAGCATTTCCCGTGCGTGCGCATGCCCGCGCACACGCCGTACAGGTAGAGCGCGTGATCGTCCACGACGAAGCCGGCCTTCTCGGCGACCTTGAGCTGGCGCGCCTCGATGGTGATGTCGTGGAACTCGAAAATCTTGCCGCACTCGACGCACACCATGTGATCGTGGTGCCCGCCCTGGTTGATCTCGAACACCGCGCGCCCGCCCTCGAAGTTGTGGCGGATGACGACGCCGGCCTCCTCGAACTGCGTCAGTACGCGGTACACCGTGGCCAGCCCGACCTCCTCGCCGGCGGCGATCAGGATCCGGTACACGTCCTCGGCCGTCACGTGCCGGACCTTGGCCTCCTCGAGGATGCGCAGGATTTTCAGGCGCGGGAGCGTGGCCTTGAGGCCGATCTTCTTGAGATCGGTGCTGGCTGCGTCGGGGGTGCGTGAATGCGCCATGCTGTCTCGTCGGTTGCCGGGGTCTGGGCCTGCACTGTTTTATCGTGTACCCCCGCAGGGGCTTTCAGGTTATGATGCGTGAGTGTAAATCAGCTTCCGTCCGGACCGCAAAAATGCGCCACCGTCTTGCCCTCATCGCGTTAATCGCCACACTGTCGTTGAGCGCCTGCATTCTCAAGGTCCACAAGCTCGACATCCAGCAGGGCAACGTCGTCACCCAGGAAATGGTGGACAAGCTCCGGCCCGGCATGACCCGCGCGCAGGTGCGTTTTGTGCTCGGCACGCCGCTCGTGGCCGACTCGTTCCACCAGAATCGGTGGGACTATTTCTATTCCTACAAGAAAGGCGCCGAAGGCGCCGTTGAGAGCCGCCGCGTGACCCTGGTCTTCAAGGACAACATCCTGCACAGCGTGCAGGGCGATGTCGCCGTGAAATCACCGGATACTGCGCCCACCGCCGCGCCCGACAAACCGGCCTCCTGATCCGGCCCAACGGACATCACTTCGCTCGCGCGCGCCGTCGCCGCGCTTCCTTCGGATCGGCGATAAGCGGCCGGTAAATCTCCACCCGGTCACCGTCCTGCACGACGTCATCGAGACGCGCGCGCTCGCCAAAAATACCGACCGCGTTTTTCGCGAGATCGATCTCCGGGCAGCGCCCGAGAACGCCCGACAGCCGGATGGCCTCCGCCACCGTCGTTGCCGGCGGCACGCGCGTCTCAATCGTGACCTGTGCGTGCGGCGTCGCGAATGCGACTTCGACACGCAACGTGGCTGCCGTCATGTGCGCTTGCCGTAAAGCTGCGCTGCGCGTTGGTGGAAGCTGTCCACGAGCTGGTTCGCGATCCCCGAAAACACCGGCGTGAGCACCACGCCGACGAGCCGGCTGGCGACCTCGAACTCGAGATCGAGCGAGATGCGGCAGGCGCGTTCATCCAGTACATCGAACCGCCAGAAACCCTGGAGATAGCTAAACGGCCCGTCGAGCAGCCGGATGTCCATCATCTTGTCCTTCTGCAACAGATTGCGCGTGGTGAAAGCCTTGTGCACGCCGCCGTAGGCGATGTCGATGGAGGCAATGACCTCGTCCTCGCTCGCCGACAGTATGCGCGCGCCGCCGCACCACGGCAGGAACTGCGGATACGCGGCGATGTCGGCCACGAGCACGAACATCTCGTGCGCGCTGTAGGGCACCAGCGCCGAACGCCGGATGTCGGTCATGCGAACACATCCGACAGGCTGAACATCACGACCAGGAGCAGCACCGGGATCACCACGCGCACGAGCCACAACCAGGTGTCAAACGAGCACGGCGAGCGCAGCCCGAACGCCTCGCGGCTCACGGCCGGCCGTATGAGCCAGCCGGCGAACAGCGACAGCAGGATGGCGCCGAGCGGCAGCAGCAGGTGCGCCGTCAGGATTTGCAGCACGTCGAACATGCCGAGCTTCTTCACGCTGCCGAAGAAGCGGAACGAGAACGCCCAGGCATTGAACGACAGGATCACCACCAGCCCCACGCCCCAGGCGGCGGCGCCGCACAACAACGCCGCGCGCCGGCGCTCGATCCCGTAGCGCTCGCGCAGCCACGCCAGCGCCGGCTCGATGAACGCCAGCGCGGACACCCAGGCGACCAGCGTGAGCAGCAGGAAAAACACCGTGCCGGCCGCGCCGCCCAGCGGGAGATGGTCGAAGGCGAGTGGCAGCGCCTGGAACACCAGCGCCGTGCCCGCCACCGGCTCCACCCCGCCGGCATGGAGCACGGAAAAGATTGTCACCGCGGCGGCGAGCCCGGTGAGCGTGTCGAGGGCGATGACCCGCAGCGACACGCGCACGATCGGCGTGTGCGCGCCCGCATACGCGCCGTACATCAGCATCACGCCGGTGCCGACACCGAGAGTGAACAATGCGTGGGTCATGGCATTCAGGATGCCGGCGGCGCCGAGGCGGCTGAAATCGGGGATGAACAGCTGCGCCAGCGCCCGCCCCGCGCCGCCGGTGGTGGCGGCATACACCAGCAACGCCGCCAGCAGCACCAGCAGCAGCGGCACCACGACGCGCACCGCTGCCTCGACGCCCGCGCGCAGCCCGCGCGCCGTGACCAGCGTGACGCTGGCGACGAACAGCGTGTGCCAGAAAAGCTGTTTTTCCGGGTCTTTCACCAGTTGCGCGAACTGGCTGCCGATGCCGTCGGCCGTGAGGCCGGCAAAGGCGCCGAACAGCGCGCGCAGCGTGTACGCCACCGTCCAGCCGGCAATCACGCTCAGGTAGGAAAAGATGAGAAAACCGGCCAGCACCGCCATGCCGCCGACCGCCGACCAGTGGGGATCGCCGCGCGAGAGGTTGGCCAGATGCCGCAGCGTGCCGACCGGCGAGGCGCGGCCGTGGCGGCCGAGCATCAGCTCGGTCATGAGCAGCGGCAGCGCGATGAGCGCGAGACAGCCGAGGTAGACAATCAGAAACGCGCCGCCGCCATACTGGCCGAGGAGCGCCGGGAACTGCCAGAAGTTGTTGAAGCCGATCGCCGCGCCGCCGGCCGCCAGCACCAGCACCCGGGTCGAGGACCAGTGCGCCGTCACGGTCTGCCGCGCCGAGGTCGTCGGATTTCCGAAAAAGTCAGGCTGCGGCGACGGCGTGGCGGTTCGTTTCATCCAGCGGCTCCGGCATGTCTGCTTCCAGCAGGCGGACATGAATTTGGCACACCCGGCGGCGGGCGTCCATCGGCGCCGCGCCGCGCTTTCCTTAGAGCCCCTAACAAAAAGAAATTAACCGCCAGGACGCCAGGAACGCCAGGTTTTTTATCGCTGAAAACAGCCTTTCCTGGCGGCCTTGCGTCCTTAGCTCCGTAACCGGCACTTCCCTGTGCCACTTCTGGCGTCCTGGCGGTTCAAGATCATATTCATTTTGTTAGAGACTCTTATGAATAATTATAGTCAGACGTGGCGTCCGGCTTTGGGTATAAAATGGCGCGCACGACACGCCCGCGATCCTCCTCCCCCGTCATGGCAAAGAAACCCGAAGCCCGCGCCGCACATGGACCGGTGATTGCGCAGAACCGCAAGGCGTGGCACGACTATTTCATCGAGCAGAAATACGAGGCCGGACTCGCGCTGCGGGGCTGGGAGGCGAAAAGCCTGCGCGCCAACCGCGCCCAGATCAAGGAAGGCTACGTCGTGATCGAGAACGGCGAGGCCTGGCTCGTCGGCGCGCACATCTCGCCGCTGCCCACCGCCTCGACGCACGTACAGGCCGACCCGGTGCGCAAGCGCAAGCTGCTGCTGCACGCCGCGGAACTCAACAAGCTCATCGGCGCCACCGAGCGCAAGGGCTACACGCTGGTGCCGCTTTCGCTTTACTGGAAGCACGGCCGCGCCAAGCTCGAAATCGGCCTGGCGCGCGGCAAACAGGCGCACGACAAGCGCGCCGACATCAAAAAACGCGAAACCGACCTGGAAATGCGGCGCGCCTTGAAGGCGCGCTGAATCCGCAGACGGGACATCCCTGTCCCGCGGCCCTCGGCTCGATCCCATCGCCGAATCCGCCCCATTTCGGATATACTGTCTTCATCTGGGGGTGACACGGCTTCGACGTGGGCTGCGAAATCTCCGGGGCATGCCGAG
>CAKKQL010000080.1:2896-3999 GCA_919902095.1 Acidiferrobacterales bacterium | reverse complement strand
CACTAATTCCATCGGCCGGCAACCGCGGTTCCGGCCGCCGTGCTCCGGTGGCCCATCCATCACGACTTTGTGTCCGCTATCGGCCTCGCCGGTGAAGCTGACCTCCCCGGCCCACTGAATTCTGGTTTTCATAACAATCTCCGGTAAAAAGCGGACTAAGTATATTCGATGCCGTAACGAAATTGGCATCACGCGCGGCAAATATCCGCTTGCGGTGGCCACTCTCTGCCCCTGAAAATGGATGTCGCACCTATTTCAAAATGCCATGTCGCAAAGACCCAATCCCCTCACTCGCGGAAAAAAACAGCAGGCCAGCGCCTTGCTGCAACAACACCGTCTGGAGGAAGCAAAAAACCTGCTGACGCAGGTTTGCAAAACGGATCGCCGGGATGCGGAGGCGTGGTATCTGCTGGGAGCGGTTAACCACAGTCTCGGCAGGCTCGACGAAGCCGCTGCCTGTTGCAGGCAAGTCGTTGACCTGCAACCGGGTAATGCGGATGCGCACTACAGCCTTGGCGTTCTGCTTCAGGAACTGGGCGAACTGGAAAACGCCGTTCCTCATTACCAGCAAGCACTGGCCGTCAGACCAGATTTTCTGGAAGCGCGTTCCAACCTTGGGCGCGTCTTCGAAACGCTCGGCAGGCTGGAGGAGGCCGCACAGTCCTACGGACAGGCCTTGGATATTGATCCGAGGCAGGCGAAGGTGCAATACAACCTGGGAAATGCGTTACATCGGTTGGGGCGATTCGAAGAAGCCGCGGAACGCTTCCGTCAGGCAATCGCCCTACGGGCGGGTTACGCGGAGGCGCACCATAATCTCGGGAACGCCCTTCTCGCCCTTGGCCATGCGGATAAGGCGATCAATTGTTTCCGTCAGGCCATCACGTTGCTGCCAAACTATTCCAATGCCTACTACAACCTTGGTATCGCCTTGCGTGGCCAAAACCGCCTCGACGACGCGGTCGCGAGCTACCGGCAGGCGCTGGCGCTGCAACCGGATTACGTCGACGCGCTCAATAATCTGGGGCTGGCGCTGGCCCAGTTGGGGCGCCTCGACGACGCGGTCGCGAGCTACCGGCAGGCGCTGGCGCTGCAACCGGATT
>CAKKQL010000080.1:0-2796 GCA_919902095.1 Acidiferrobacterales bacterium | reverse complement strand
ACGCGCTCAATAATCTGGGGCTGGCGCTGGCCCAGTTGGGGCGCCTCGACGACGCCGCTGCAAGTTGCCAACAAGCGCTGGCGATCAAACCGGACCATGTTTCCGCATTGAACAACCTGGGTTTCATCCAGATCAGCCAGGCGCGGCTGAACGAAGGGATTGCCTCCTATCGGCGCGCGCTGGCGCTGAAACCGGATGACGTTGAAACGCACATGAACCTCTCGCTAGCCCTGCTTCGCATGGGAGACTTCGAGCGCGGCTGGGAGGAGCACGAATGGCGCCGGCGGGACAGCAAATATAAACAGCCCGTCTTCCCGCAACCGCAGTGGGATGGCGCGAATTTATCTGGGAAGGCCATTCTCCTGCACGCCGAACAGGGCTTGGGAGACACGCTGCACTTCATACGCTATGTGCCGCTCGTGAAACGCCGTGGCGGCAGGGTCATCGTGGCCTGCCAGCCGCCGCTGGTGCGACTGCTGGCATCCGTAAAAGGCGTGGATCAAATCATACCGATGGGGACGTCTTTGCCGGATTTTGACGTGTATCTGCCGCTCCCGAGCCTGCCTTGGATTTTTAAAACCAGGTCAGACTCCATACCGGCCGACGTCCCTTACCTCCTGCCGCCGCCGGAAGCCTACCCACAACTGGACACTCTGCTTAAACCCGCGCAGGGCAAAAAACGCATCGGCATCGTCTGGGCTGGAAATGAGGCGCATGTGAATGACCACAATCGCTCCTGCACGCTTTCCTGGTTCAAAGAACTGGCGGCGGCCAAAAAGACGGCGCTGTTCAGTCTACAAAAAGGCTCTCGGGATCTCGCCCACGCCCAGCCCGCGCCGGATTTTCCGATAACGGACCTGTCTCCTTATATAGAAGACTTTTGCGATACCGCCGCCGCCATCATGCGGCTCGATCTGGTGATTACCGTGGACACGTCCGTGGCACACCTGGCTGGGGCACTCAACCGCCGCGTCTGGGTGTTGCTCCCGTTCGTGGCCGACTGGCGCTGGATGCAGGACCGGGAAGACAGCCCGTGGTACCCCGGCATGCGCCTTTTCCGGAAAACATCGCCGGGTGACTGGGTCGGCGTATTCGCGAGGGTGCGCCGGGCGCTGGCGGATTTCGATCCCGGAACAGCGGCCTGATCGCACCCTGCGTGGCCTGACGACTTGCGGCCCCCCATAGCCCCGTTGACAATGGTCCGCGACGAGCGGCAGCCCAGGCATGTCTCCCAAACTCAATCCACTCACCCGCGGCAAGAAACAGAAGGCCCTTGCGCTGCTGCAGCACGACCAGCCGGGGGAAGCACTGCCGCTACTGGAACAGGTGTGCCGCACCGATCGGCGCGATACCGACGCCCGGTTCATGCTCGCCGCCGCCTACCAGAAGCTGGGCGCCTTCGAGCAGGCCGCCGAGGCCTACCGGCAGGTGATCGCGCTCAAACCGGACTACGCTGACGCCCACTATTACCTCGGCAACGCCTACCTCGCGCTTGGAAACAAACCGGCAGCCATCGCCAGCTTCGGGCAGGCGACCCGGCTGCGACCGGAATACCTCGAAGCACACGTCAACCTCGGCGCACTGCTCGATCTGCAACACAACTTCGCCGCGGCCGAGACAAGCTTTCGTCACGGCTTGCGGCTGGACCCGAAAAACGCCGAACTGCACTACAGTCTGGGCAACGTGCTGCAATCCCGGGACCAGCTCGAAGCGGCGGTGGACGCCTACCGCCAAGCGCTGGCCCTGCACCCCGGGCATGCCGATACCCATAATAATCTCGGCAACGCGCTCGCCCGGCTCGGACGTCTCGACGAAGCCATCCGCTGCTATCGGGAAGCGCTGCGCATCCAGCCGAGCCTCGCGGCCGCGTGCAACAACCTGGGCAACACGCTTGCGAAACAGCGCCGCTTCGACGAGGCGCTCGCGAGCTACCGACAAGCGCTTGCCATCAACCCGCGCTATGCCGAAGCGCAGACCAACCTCGGAAACATTCAGCGCTACCAGGGAAAACTTGCTGACTCCATCGCCAGCCACCGGCATGCCATCGAATTCGACCCGGATTACGCCGACGCGCACTTCAATCTGGCGTTCGCGCTGCTGGTGGCGGGCGAGTTCCGCGAAGGCTGGCGGGAATACGCCTGGCACTGGAAGCGGGAAGGCGCCGACCCGCGCCCGTTCGCGCCCTCGGCGTGGGATGGCGCCGACCTCGGCGGCCGGTCGGTATTCCTACACGCAGAGCAAGGGATAGGGGATGAGATATTTTTCCTGCGCTTTGCGCCCGAACTGAAACGCCGCGGTGCCGGTCGCATCACGTATCGGCCGAGTAAAAAACTTGCCGCGCTCTTGGCGCGTACCCCAGCCATCGATCAATTGCTAGAACCGACGGCCACCCCGGGCTCGGACGATTGGGTGTTTTCCGTCGGTGATCTGCCGCGGCTGCTCGACATGGCGCGTGGAAGTTCCATCCCGCCATCGATCCCGCTGGCACCACGCACCGACAAGATCGAAGTCATGCGCCGCCGGTTGGCAGAAGCAGGACCACCGCCCTACCTGGGCGTAACGTGGCGCGCCGGCACGGCGAGCAAGGAGCTGGCGCTTTACAAAGTGTCTCCGATCGAGCTGCTGGCCGAAGCCTTGAAGACGGTTCCGGCGACCATCTTGATCCTCCAGCGTTTTCCGGCCGAAGGTGAGGTCGATTCCTTCCAGAAACATCTCGGTCGTCCGGCGCATGACTTCTCGAAGCTGAACGACGATCTCGAAGCCATGCTCGCGCTGCTGGCCTTGATCGATGACTAT
>CAKKQL010000079.1 GCA_919902095.1 Acidiferrobacterales bacterium | reverse complement strand
GTGACAGCAAGCCGAGCCCCAGGCCGGCCTGCACGCTCTGCTTGATGGCTTCGTTGCTGCCCACCTCCATGCCGGTTTTCAAATGCATGTCACGCTCGGCGAAGAAGCGTTCCATCGCTATGCGCGTGCCCGAGCCCGGCTCGCGCACCAGGAACACCTCGTCTTGCAAGCGGACGAGGGGGATTTTTGCCTGGCGGGCAAGCGGGTGATCCGGCGGCGCCACGATCACGAGCGGATTTTCCATGAACGTCTGGGCCTCGACATCGAGCCCGGCCGGCGGCTGGCCCATGATGGCAAGGTCGATGCTGTTCTCCGTGAGCTGACGCAGCAGGGTTTCACGGTTGGTGACATCGAGGCTCACGGTTACCTGCGGGTAACGCCGGGAAAAGGTGCCAAGCAGGGTGGGGATAAAGTAATTCGCCGTGCTCGCAACCGAGATGCGCAGCCGTCCTCCGCCGAGGCCTTTGATGCGATTCAGCACACCTTCGAGCTCATCCAGTTGCTGGGTGATGGAACGGGCGTAGCCCAGCACTTCCTGCCCGGCCTCGGTGAGGTGGATGCGTTTACCGAGTTGTTCGAACAGCGCCACGCCCAGGCTGGTTTCGAGTTGCTTCACCTGCATGGACACCGCTGGCTGGGTGAGAAAAAGCTCTTCCGCCGCGCGGGTATAGTTCAAATGTCGCGCGACCGATTCGAAAACCTTGAGTTGGCGCAGTGTAAGGTGGAGCATCCGATTTCGTCGGCAGATAGGGTCGGGAGGAGGCCGATGTACCATAAATGAATGTTTATTGTAATCATCATTAGCTCTGACTTCAACTTATATGTGAATATCGCTAGAGTTGCCGCCTATTCCCGGAACGGCCACGGCCAGCGGGACAACGGTTCCAGCACATTTTAGAGGACTCGACCATGGATCAATCGAATCGTTACGCCGACCTGAGTCTGAAAGAAGCAGACCTGGTCAAGGGTGGCCGCCACATCCTGGTCGCTTACAAAATGAAGCCGAAGAAGGGCTACGGCTATCTGGAAGCCGCCGCGCACTTTGCCGCCGAGTCCTCCACCGGTACCAACGTGGAAGTCTCCACCACCGACGACTTTACCAAGGGTGTGGACGCGCTGGTTTACCACATCGACGAAGCCACGGAAGACATGCGCATTGCGTATCCGCTGGAATTATTCGACCGCAATATCACCGATGGTCGCATGATGATCGTCTCCTTCCTGACGCTGGTGATCGGCAACAACCAGGGCATGGGCGACATCGAGCACGCCAAGATCCACGACTTCTACATGCCCGAGCGCGCCATCCAGTTGTTCGATGGCCCGGCCAAGGACATCTCCGACCTGTGGCGCATCCTCGGTCGCCCCATCAAGGACGGCGGCTACATCGCCGGTACCATCATCAAGCCCAAGCTGGGCCTGCGTCCCGAGCCGTTCGCCAACGCGGCTTACCAGTTCTGGCTGGGTGGCGACTTCATCAAGAACGACGAACCCCAGGGCAACCAGGTGTTCTGTCCGGCCAAGAAGGTTTACCCGCTGGTGTACGACGCCATGAAGCGCGCCCAGGACGAAACCGGCCAGGCCAAGCTGTTCTCCGCCAATATCACGGCGGACGACCACTATGAAATGCTCGCCCGTGCCGATTTCATTCTGGAAACCTTCGGTCCGGATGCAGATAAAGTGGCGTTCCTGGTCGACGGTTTTGTCGGCGGCCCCGGCATGATCACTACCGCCCGCCGTCAGTATCCCAACCAGTATCTGCACTACCACCGTGCCGGTCATGGCATGATTACCTCGCCGTCCGCCAAACGTGGTTACACGTCATTTGTGCTGGGTAAAATTTCCCGTCTGCAAGGTGCTTCTGGCATCCACGTCGGCACCATGGGTTTCGGTAAGATGGAAGGCGAGAACGCCGACAAAATTATTTGCTACATGATGGAGCGTGACGAGTGCCAGGGCCCGATGTACTACCAAAAATGGTATGGCATGAAGCCAACAACTTCTATCATCTCCGGCGGCATGAACGCGCTGCGACTGCCGGGCTTCTTCGAGAACCTGGGCCACGGCAACGTGATCAATACCGCCGGTGGCGGCGCCTACGGCCATATCGACAGCCCGGCGGCCGGCGCCATCTCCCTGCGCCAGTCTTACGAGTGCTGGAAATCAGGTGCCGACCCGATTCAATACGCCAAGAGCCACAAGGAATTTGCGCGCGCATTCGAATCCTTCCCGGGCGATGCCGACAAGCTCTACCCAGGCTGGCGTGAAAAACTGGGCGTGCACAAGTAAGCCCGGCTTTCAAAACGATGCAGTAACAAGCGCCCCCACTTCGATGGGGGCGTTTTTTTCCGGGG
This sequence comes from Acidiferrobacterales bacterium, assembly GCA_919902095.1. The sequence continues at coordinate 10,411 of CAKKQL010000079.1, read as the reverse complement.
TAAAGAACCCCTTTCTTTCCGTATGGACAAGGAGAAAAGGATGACCGACAAAGACCAGTACAAGGTTCACAAAGAACCGTTCTATCAACAGCAAGGCAACGAAGTGGCGCTCTATGCAGCCGCCTATGCCGCGCGCCTGCCGGTGATGGTGAAAGGCCCCACCGGCTGCGGCAAGTCACGCTTCATCGAGTACATGGCGTGGAAACTCAACAAGCCGTTGATTACCGTGGCCTGCAACGAGGACATGACGGCGAGCGATCTGGTCGGGCGCTATCTGCTCGACACCAACGGCACGCGCTGGCTGGATGGTCCCCTGACCACCGCGGCACGCATCGGTGCGATCTGCTATCTGGATGAGATCGTGGAAGCGCGCCAAGACACCACGGTGGTGATTCACCCGCTCACCGATCACCGCCGCACCCTGCCGCTGGACAAAAAAGGCGAGTTGCTTGAAGCGCATGCTGATTTCCAGATGGTGATCTCCTATAACCCCGGCTATCAGAGCTTGATGAAGGACTTGAAGCAATCCACCAAACAACGCTTTACCGCGTTTGAATTCGACTATCCGGATGCCCAGCTCGAGGCCGGTATCGTGGCCAGGGAAACCGGCACGGACGAAACGCTCGCCGCCAAGCTGGTAAAAATCGGCACGGCCGCGCGCAACCTGAAAGGTCATGGCCTGGACGAAGGCATCTCGACGCGCCTGCTGGTGTATGCCGCCACCCTGATCAAGGGCGGCGTCGGCCCGCGCGACGCCTGCCGCATGGCGCTGGTGCGCCCGATCACCGACGATGCGGATATTCGCGAGACGCTGGATCACGCCATCGACACAACCTTCGCCTAGTGGCCGCGCGCGTGTCTGACGCACCCACCGAATACCAGCACCCGCTGATGCGGGTCTATCAGCAGCAGCTCGATTGCGGCTTCCCGCAGGTTGCGCAGGTGTTCGAGGACTGCATGGCCGAAGCGCTGGCCATGCTCACGCGTGAGGGGCTCTCCGAGTATCTGGACGCCGCCCGTTTTCTCGGGAAGATGGGGCGTGGTGTCGAGCCGATCCTGATTTTCCTGGAGGAATGGCCCGCCGTGGCGAAGGCCGCGGGTGAGGACGCGTTGTTACCTGTCATTACGCTTGTGCGCGCGATGACAAAGTCGCCCAATAGCAATGCGATCACGCCGTTTCTGCAAACCCTGGCGGCGGCGGCGCGTCGATTGCCGTCACAGGAACAGCTGCAACGTTATCTGGATCTGGCCCTGGATTTCATGGAGCGCACTACCGGCTCCATCCATGGCATCCATAAGACCTTCGCCAGCCCCGGACTGCCGGATTTTTTCCAGCAGGCACCTGCGCTGCTGAATCAGTTGTCCATCCAGGGCCTGAAAAACTGGGTCGAATATGGCATCCGCCATTACAGCGACCATCCGGAGCGGCAGCGCGATTATTTCAGCCTGCAATCGGCGGACAGCCGCGCGGTCATGCAGCGCGAACGGCACGGTACGCTGCTGGTCGACAATGAACGCAAGCTGGACCTCTACCTGCGCGCGCTGTGGCAGGACAGCGAGCACCTGGTGCCTTACTCCAGCGCTTTCGACGAATTGCGCCAGCCCATTCCTTATTACGACAAGCTCGGCATCCGCCTGCCGGATGTGTATGACGATGCGCGCGGGGTGAGCGGCATCGATCGCTATCGTGCCGTGCTCGCGCATATCGTCGGTCATCGGCGCTGGACCGAGGCGCAGTTCGCCGACAACTTGAGCCCGTTCCAGCGCATGGCCATCGAGTTCTTCGAAGACTCGCGCGTGGAATATCTCTGCATGCGCGAATACCCGGGCCTACGCCGGATTTTCCTGGCGCTGCACCCCAAGCCGGCGGAAAGCGCGTGCGACCCGGAAACCACCTCATGCCTGCGCCACCGCCTGGCGATGCTGTCGCGCGCGCTGCTCGATCCGGACCACGGCTATCAGGATCCGTACATTATTGAATTTGCCAAACACTTCCAGGAACTGATGCAGCAAGGCGCGTCCAACACCCAGGACATCGCCAGTCTGGCGATCAGTTATGTCGCCAGGACACGCCGCCCGAGCGACCAGTTCGCCAAAATCCACTTCGACGACACCGTGGTGGATTATCGCGATGACAACCGGCAGATGTGGAAATTCATCGAGCAAGGCGACGAAGAAGAGGCGTTCGATGAAAAGCGCAAGATCGAGTTCGATGAAGAGATCCAGGGCCTGCCGCCGCGCCACTACCCGGAATGGGATTACAACAGCCAAACCTACCGTCCCGATTGGGTGAGTGTGTACGAGGCCCTGCACCCGCAGGGCAATGCCGCCGACATCGACAAGCTGCTCGCCAAACACGCCGCGCTGGCCAAACGCCTGAAACGCATGCTCGACTTGCTGAAGCCGCAGGACAAGGTGCGCATCCGCTATCAGGAAGAAGGCAGCGAACTGGATCTGGACGTGGCGTTGCGCTCGCTGATCGACTTCAAGGGTGGCGTGGAGCCTGATCCGCGCATCAACATGAGCCACACCACCAGCGGTCGCGATATTGCCGTGATGCTGTTGCTGGACTTGTCCGAGTCGCTCAACGGCAAGGCCGTTGGTTCGGAGCAGACCATTCTCGAACTCAGCCAGGAGGCAGTCTCGCTGCTGGCCTGGGCGATCGAGAAACTGGGCGACCCGTTCGCGATTGGCGGCTTTCACTCCAACACCCGGCACGATGTGCGTTATCTGCACATCAAGGGCTATAGCGAACGCTGGGACGACCGGGTGAAAGGCCGACTGGCCGCGATGCAAGCCAGTTATTCCACCCGCATGGGCGCCGCCATGCGCCATGCCGCGCACTATCTCGAAAACCAGAAGGCGGACAAAAAACTGATGTTGATCCTGACCGACGGCGAGCCCGCCGACGTGGACAGCAAGGATGAACGCCTGTTGATCGAGGACGCGCGCCAGGCCGTGAAAGAGCTCGACCAGAAAGGTATCTACAGCTACTGCATCAATCTCGACCCGAAAGCGGACGAATATGTCAGCGATATTTTCGGCAAGCAGTACACCGTGATCGACAACATCCAGCGCCTGCCGGAGCGGCTGCCGCAATTGTTCATGGCGCTCACTAAATGATTTCGATGGGTGTTACTTTTACCGCTTTGTTCCGCCAGCTGGAGCAAAAGAAACTCATTCTGCTGGTCACCGACGGCGAGCCGGCTGACATTGACGTGCGCGATCCTCAGTACCTGCGCCACGATACCAAGAAGGCGGTCGAGGAATTGGCTACGCGCGGCGTCAAGACCTTCTGTTTGACGCTTGACCCCAAGGCCGACGATTACGTCGCGCGTATCTTTGGCCCCAAGAACTTCATGGTCGTGGACCACGTCAACCGCCTACCCGAGCGTCTGCCGATGCTGTATACCGGGCTCACGAGGTAGCCGACCCGCCGACATGAAGAGCCTGGACGAACTGGTCGCCGGATTCCACCGCTTTCAGCAGCGCTATTTCCAGTCTGAGCGCAAGCTGTACGAGAAGCTGATGCTCCAAGGCCAGGCGCCGAAGGTGATGGTGGTCGCCTGCTGCGATTCGCGCGTGGACCCCGCCATCGTCACCGACTGCGACCCGGGCGATCTCTTCGTGGTGCGCAACGTTGCCAATCTAGTGCCGCCGTGCGAGGAGGGCGGTGGGTACCACGGCACAAGCGCTGCGCTCGAGTTCGCCGTGCGCTGCCTGCGCGTCGAGCATGTGATCGTCATGGGGCATACCCGTTGCGGCGGCATCCGCGCGCTTCTCGGCGATATCCGCTGCAGCGAGACTGCCACGCAATTCATCTCGCCGTGGATGTCCATCGCCGACGACGCGCGCCGCGAGGCGCTGGCCGCTTCATCCGGTGCCACGCTCGATGAACTTGCCTCGGCGTGCGAGCGGGCGGCGGTTCGGGCGTCGCTGCGCAATTTGATGACCTTTCCGTTCGTGCGCGAGGCCGTGGGCGAAGGTAGCCTTGAGCTGCACGGATGGTATTTCGATCTGGATCGCGGGGAGTTGCTGGTGTGTTCGCCGGCATCGGCCGGCTTCGAGGTGGCGGTTGCGGGATCGTAGATTTCGATGAATCGTTAAAGGGGGCGGTGTGATCGAATCCGTGGGCACGTGGTGGATGTGGGTCGGCTTCGTCGCGTTCGTCGTGACGATGCTGGCGCTGGACATGTTCGTCCTGGGCGGAAAGGGGGCGCACAAGGTTTCAACCCGGGAGGCACTCGGCTGGAGCGCCACCTGGGTGTTGCTGGCCCTCGTCTTCACCGCGTTGCTCTGGTGGCACATGGACGGGACGCTCGGGCGTGAGGTAGCGAACGGAAAGGCGCTGGAGTTCCTCACTGGCTACCTGATCGAGAAGTCCCTGTCGGTGGACAACATCTTCGTGTTTCTCATGATCTTCAGTTATTTCGCCGTGCCCGCCGAGCGCCAGCGCCGGGTGCTGCTCTATGGCGTGCTCGGCGCCATCGTGCTGCGCGCGGCGATGATCCTCGCGGGCGTGTGGCTCGTGACGATGTTCCACTGGGTGCTGTACCTGTTCGGGGCGTTCCTGGTCGTGACCGGCGTCAAGATGTTCCTGTTCGCCGAACACAAACCGGACCTGGAAAAGAACCCGGTACTGCGTTGGATGCGCCGCCACCTGCGCATCACGGACGGCCACGAGGGCGAGCGATTCTTCGTTATGCGCGACGGCCTTCGGTACGCGACACCGCTGTTCCTGGTGCTGGTGCTGGTGGAGGTCAGCGATCTGGTGTTCGCGCTCGACAGCATCCCGGCGATATTCGCCGTGACCGAAGACCCGTTCATCGTGTTCACGTCGAACATCTTTGCGATCCTGGGCCTGCGGGCGCTGTACTTCCTGCTCGTGGACATGGCGGACCGCTTCCACCTGCTCAAGTACGGTCTAGCGCTGGTGCTGATCTTCGTGGGCACCAAGATGCTGATCGTGGACTGGTTCAAGATTCCCGTGGACATCGCGCTCGGTGTCGTAGCGGCGATTATCGCCACCTCCGTTATCCTGAGCCTCGCCATGGCCAGGGAGAAGCGCTGACGCCACATGGCCGATCCCGCGGACCCGCTATGGAGTCCGCCGAACCGCCCCGCACCGCGCCCGCCACCGGCGTTCACCACGAACACAGATCGTGCCATGCCATCCTGCATACCGGCGCGTCCCCCCGGGCTCCTTCGCGCGCCAGCCAGCCCCGGCGGCCACCGACCTGCCGTGGTTTGCCTGCCGGGCGCCTGGGCGGGTGGCGTGACGCTTTCGGCTGGCCTACCATGAAGACAGCGAGATCATAAGAATATCGTTTTCGACACGGATAGTTGGGGTGCGCATCGGATCGGGCGGGCGTCTACTACCCACCGAACATCTCACGGGAGAGACGGGTCATGCATGGATTGGCTATCCCTGGGCGGCACCTGCGTCGCTGCCGGGCGCTGCTGTGGATGCTGGGCTTGGCGCTCGCCTTGCCGGACGCGTTCGCCGCCGAGCGGCGGGTGCTGGTGCTCAACGACACCAACGATCCGCCGTATACGACCGAGGATCGCAGCGGTTTTATCGACGTTGTCGCCGGTGAGGCGTTCCGGCGCATCGGGTTCGAGCTGCGGCTGGTGAAGCTGCCGGCCGAGCGCGGGCTGATCAACGCCAATGCCGGCATCGAGGACGGCGACCTGTTGCGCATCGCCGGACTCGAGAAGCAGTATCCGAACCTGGTGCGCGTGCCGGAGAAAGTGGTTGACTGGGAGTTCACGGCGTTCAGCAAGGACGCCTCGATCGCGTCGAACTGGGCGGCGCTTCGCCGGCGTTCGGTCGGGCTTATCAAGGGCTGGAAAATCTACGAGCAGCACATGGCGGGGGCCGAGCGCGCGGTCACGGCCGACGATCCGGCGCAGCTTTTCCGGCTGCTCGAGTTGGATCGCATCGAGGTGGCGTTGTACGTGCGCTGGATGGGTCTGGCGCTCGTCCGACAACAGGGTTTGCGGGGCGTGCAACCGCTCGATCCGCCACTCTTCACCCGCGAGATGTTCATCTATCTGCACAAGCGCCACGCGGCGCTGGCGCCACGGCTCGCGGACGCGCTGCGCGCGTTGAAGCGCGACGGGTTCTATGAACGGGCGACCCGCGAGAAGCTCCTGCCGTACCGCGAGGCGCGCACGCCGTGAACGATCCCGGCATCCGCCGCGACCTGCTGCGTTCGCCGCTGGCGCGCCGGCTGATCGTCGCCATCATCCTGTTCAGTTCGGCGATCGCCCTGGTCTTGACCGGCATGCAGCTCTACGTGGAATACCGTTACGACCTGAAGGGTATCGAGACCGATCTGGCGCAGGTCGAGCAGGTGCACCTGAAGGCTCTGGCCCAATCGTTATGGGCCACCAACAACAAGGAGCTCGCGCTGCAACTTGAGGGGATGGTGCAGGTGCCACACCTCGAGTACGTCGCGGTGCACGAGGGGGAGCGTCTGTGGGCGGAGGCGGGCAGGCGTGCGTCGGCCAATACGATCGAGCGAAGTTATCCGTTGGTTTACCGGCATCGCGAGTCGTCGCGTCAGATCGGCACGCTCACGGTGGTCGCGAGCCTCGATTCCATCTACCGCCACCTCCTGGCCCAGGCCGTCATCATTCTCGCGAGCAACGGTTTCAAGACCTTCCTGGTCGTCGGATTCATCTTCGTGGTTTTTTACCGGCTGGTGAATCGCCATCTGCTTACCGTCACCGATTATCTGCACGACCTCGATGTGCACGCGCCCGCGTCCGCGCTCGCGTTGCGGCGCACGCCACGGCACGCGCCGGACGAGTTCGACGAGCTGGTGGCGGCGATCAACCGCATGCAGGAGAAATCGCGCGCCTCGCTCATGCAGTCGCGCCAGGAGCAGTCGCGCATGAGTTCGCTGCTCTCGGCCATGAATATCGGCATCCTGTTCGAGGACGTGGACAACCACGTCATCTACTTCAATCCGGCGTTTCGCCGCGTCTGGCTGATCCCGGACAACATCGAGCTCGCCGGACGCGGTACGCGCGACGTGTTGAGCCTCTCGGCCAACGTGCTGGCGCGCCCGGATCACTTCTCCAAGCACATCCTGCACGTGCTCGGTACGCACGAGGTGAGCGAGACCTTCGAGATCGTGATGGCCGACGGGCGCGTGGTGACGCAAATCTCGTATGTGGTGCGCGATCACGAGGGACGCTTCATCGGGCGGTTGTGGATCTACGAGGATGTCACGCGCGAGCGCCAGACCGCCGAGCAGTTGATCTACCTGGCCGAGCGCGATTCCCTGACCGGCCTGTACAACCGCCACCGTTTCCAGGACGAGCTCTCGCGCATGTTGGTGGAGGTGGAGCGGCGCCACTCGCACGGCGCACTGCTGTTCTTCGACCTCGATGAGTTCAAATACATCAACGATACCTTCGGACACCGCGCCGGCGACGCCATGCTGATCCGCGTCGCGGGCGAGGTCGGCACGCTGGTGCGGCGCAATGAGATATTCTCGCGCCTCGGCGGCGATGAGTTCGCCGTGCTCATGCCGGATGTCACCGAGGCGGAGGCATCGAGGCTCGCGGAGCGTATTACCCGGGGGATCTCGCAGATCCCGTTCCGGTTCGAGGGCCAGAACCTGCGCCTCACCACGAGCCTGGGGATTGCGCTCTACCCGACGCACGGCGCCGCCGCCGAGGAGCTGATTGCGCACGCCGACGCGGCCATGTACCAGGCGAAGGAGGCAGGCAAAAACGCCTGGCGCGTGTATCGGCAGGATCTCGACGCCTCGCGCGAAATGCTGCATCGCCTGTCCTGGAACGAGCGCATCAGCAATGCGCTCGACAAGGGCCTGCTGCGACTGCACTTCCAGGGGGTGTATCGCACCGCCGACGGAAGCTTGAGCCACATCGAGGCGCTGGTGCGCATGCTCGATGAGTCCGAGCCGACGCAAGTCATCATGCCCGGCCATTTCATCCCGGCGGCGGAGAAGACCGGCAAGATTCTCGACATCGACCGCTGGGTGATCCGCGAGGCCGTGGCGGTGTTGCAGCGCGCGCCGCACCTGCCGGCGATCGCGGTCAACATCTCCGGCCGCTCGTTCGACGAGCCCACGCTCCCGCAGTACATCGCCGAGCAGCTCGCGGCCTTGGACGTCGCGCCGGCGCGCTTGATGGTGGAGCTCACCGAGACCTCGGCGGTGTCCGATCTGCACGACGCCCAGCGTTTCATCGAGGCCCTGCGCCAGACCGGCTGCCGCGTGTGCCTCGACGACTTCGGCTCCGGTTTTTCCTCGTTCGCCTACCTGAAATACCTCAAGGCCGATATCCTGAAGATCGACGGCCTGTTCATTCGCGACCTGCCGAACGACCACGACAACCAGGTGTTCGTCAAATCGATCGCCGACGTGGCGCGCGGCATGCGCAAGCTGACGGTGGCCGAGTTCGTCGAGGATGCCGAGACCCTGGCGATGCTGAAGACCTTCGGGGTGGACCTGGTGCAGGGTTACCACCTGGATATGCCCCGGGCCGATCACCCCGCCGTGACACCGGCCGCGCGCGCCGAGGAGTGAGCGGTTTCATGTCCCTGGATTGCGCGGCGCTTGCCCGCACCGAGCCTGCCGCCATGCCGCACGAAACTTCCCACGGTGACGACTATGTCGCGCACATTTTCGGGCCCAAGAACTTCATGGCGGTGGACCGTGTCAACCGCCTGCCTGGGCGGTTGCAGATGCTGTACGCCGGTCTGACGAAATAGCGTCGCGCATGTCAACCGCCCCGCACTGCCACGCACGACGCTGCTACCGACGCAGGCGATGCTGCGCGCGCTGCGGGTCTTTCCGCGGGCGCTGACAGCCGAATGGCTCGACGACACCTCGCTGGGGTTGCGGTTTTCCCTAGCCGACGGCTGTTATGCCAGCATATTGCTGCGCGAACTGGCCGTCTACCGTGACGCCGCGGCGGCAAAAATTTGATCCAGGTCAGATCGGCGCCTTCCGGACTTTCCTATACTAAAGCCGGATTCCTCACAGGAGAACGCCCATGACCAGAACCACCTTCCGCGCCGGACTGTTGACTGCCATGCTGCTCGTGCTTGGGCTGTCCGCCGGCTGTGCCACCAGCGGCGACCTCGAGTCGGTGCGCAAGCTGGCGCAGGAGTCGAAAGACTCGGCCGACCGCGCCAACCGCGCCGCCGCGGAGGCGAACACGGCCGCGCGCGAGGCCAAGGACGAAGCCACCGCGGCGCGCCAGGCGGCGGAAGCGGCGCGCGCGGCGTCGGAGCGCACCGGCGAGAAGGTCGAGCGCGCGTTCAAGAAAGCGGTGCAGAAGTAATTTTGCAATTGCTTATATGAGCTTTTGACGCAGAGACGCAGAGACGCAGAGACGCAAAGATTTCTTCGAGCACTTACGCCCGATTTCTTCGCGCCTTTGCGCCTTTGCGCCGAACAATCATATAAATCAGAACTTAATATGAGATCGCGACCGGCAGGCCCTGGGCCTCGGTCGCCACGCGCACGACCTCGTCCCAGTTGACGCGCGCCGGCCGCGCGCGCGTCGCCGCGATCACGGCCTGCACCGCCGGCGTCAGGCGGTTGCCGGCGCGCGCGCGGTTCTCCTCCAGCGGCGGGTGGCTTTCGAGATAGAGCACCCCGTCTCGCCAGCCGGCCTTGTTCGGCTGGTCCACGATGCGCACCGGCGTGCCGACCGGAATCTCGCGGAACAGCAGCGCGATGTCCTCGGGGTAGAGCCGCACGCAACCGTGGGTCACGCGCATGCCGATGCCGTAGGGTTTGCTGGTGCCGTGGATAAGGTAGCCCTCGCGCGCCAGGTGCAGCGCGTATTCGCCGAGCGGATTGTCCGGGCCGGCGGGCACTACGTCCGGCAGCGTCTCGCCTTCCTCCGCGTGTTCCGCCTTGATCGAGGCCGGCGGGCGCCATTCCGGGTTCGTCACCTTCGCGGCGACGCGCGTGAGCCCTAGCGGCGTGCGCCAGTCCATGCGCCCGATGCTCACCGGAAACGTCAGCACCGCGCGCGGTTCATTGCGCCGCTTCGGCGGGTAGTAGTAGAGGCGCATCTCCGGCAGGTTCAGCACCAGCCCCACGCGCGGCGCGTCCGGCAGCATGTGCTGCGTCGGCACGACCACGCGCGCGCCGTCGCCCGGCAGCCACGGGTCCACCGCCGGGTTGGCCTGCACGATCTGGTCGTAGCCGACGTGATGCGCGCGGGCGATATCCGAGAACGTGTCGGCCGGGCGTGTCTCGAGCACGCGAATCTCGCCTATCACCGATTCGCCCGCCGGCGGCAGCGGAAACGACTCCGCGCCCGCGCGCCCGGCCGGCGCCAGCAGCAGCACCGCTGCAATCGCGTACAGCCGGCGCCGCGAGGCGGCAACGCCGTTCAGCATGGCGGTTCGGTCACG
>CAKKQL010000078.1 GCA_919902095.1 Acidiferrobacterales bacterium | reverse complement strand
TTGGCGGCGGCCGTCGTTTCCTTGATCTTGGTTTTCCACTGCGCGCCCATGCTTACGTCCCCAAACAAAACTAATTGTGGTATCCGCCTTTTGTTTACGCCGCTTTCTTGACCCGCAACGACACCTGCCGGCCGGCGGCGTTCAGCATGTTCACCAGCGCGTCGAGGCTGAATTTGTCGATCTTGCCGCGCAGCAGGTCGTTGAGCCGTGGCTGGGTCACGCCCAGGCGCTTCGCCACCGCGGTCTGGGACAGTCCGCTTTTCTTGACGTACTGTTCGACCTCGATCATGAGCTGCGCGCGCATGCGTATATTGGCCGCATCTCCCAGGGCATCCCATACGGATGCATAGGTGCGCTTCTTCATTTGTGCTTACTGCCGGCAGTCAGGCGTTCGCAACCCGACGGGCGTGCGGGATTTCGCCGTGACGTACAGGGCGGACTTTTTCAGCGGGGAGGGTGGCGACGGCGATGGTCTCACCATCGAGCGCTACAAATTCAACCTCAAAACCTTTTGCTTCGCGGTGCACCAGTACCACCGTGCCGATGTCGCCATTCTTCAGGCCGTATTCGGGCACGTCCGAGACGAGCACAACGGTGTCCAGTTCCTTGATCATTTTTGCCTCGGTCACAACGGGTATGCCGTTACAAGTTGCGGTATCTCTTCTCCTACCTCGACGAACCAGACCGAACGGATGGTCGGGTTTGCACCGCCGGGAGTTTTCAGAGAGCCTTCAACGATATATTTAACCCCGAATGTGGTTTGAATCGATTCCGTTACTTCGTGCTCAGTCGCATGACGCTTTAGCGCCGACTCGAACTGTTTCCAACCCGAAGCAGAGAACCCGTGTCGGATGAAAAACCCGGCCTTGGTCCTGCCATACGGATGCGATAAGGATAGCAAATAATCCACAATCTTGGACTTTGCGACGACAGCCCTGTCTGCATGCGGTAATTTCATGCGATCCCTGATTATTTCTTCGTGTAGTCCCGCTTTCCGAATACCGCCGTACCGATCCGCACCATCGTTGAGCCTTCCTTGATGGCGGCGGCGTAGTCGCCGCTCATGCCCATCGAAAGCTCAGCTTAGCCATTTAATCCTGAGATTTGACAGATGTAAAGACGTACTTTACATTATGCTTGAATGGTCAGGAAATTCCGGCACAAGGGATTGGAGCGGTTTTTCCGGACAGGCTCGAAATCCGGAATTCAACCGCAACACGCCGAAAGGCTCAGGCTGATGCTCACCACCTTGGAGCATGCCGTTAGGCCCGACGACATGAAAGTTCCTGGTTGACAGTTTCACCAACTGACCAGAGACCTGGCAGGATTTTATTCGGTGTCGGTGAGCGGTAATTGGCGTCTGATATTCCGGTTTGAGAAGACGGATGCCATGGACGTTAACTATGTGGATTATCACTAGCGGAGAGTAACCGATGTCCCGTATGTACAACCCAGCGCACCCCGGTGAAGTTCTGCGCGAGTTCCTGCCGGCCGATATGACCATCGGTGAGGTCGCGCGCCGTCTCGGCATCAGCCGCCAGGCGCTTTCCGCCATTCTCAACAAGCGCGCCGGTGTGAGCGCGGACATGGCGCTGCGCCTGTCGCAGGCGCTCGGCACGAGCGCGGAGATGTGGCTTTCGATGCAGACCGCCTACGACCTTTGGGAAGCGAAGCGAGGACCCAAACCTAAAGTTACCCGTATTGCGGCGTAGCTGGCGAAGCTTATTTTTTCGAGTAATTCCTTTCACCGAATACCGCCGTCCCGATCCGCACCATCGTCGAGCCTTCCTTAATGGCGGCGGCGTAGTCGCCGCTCATGCCCATCGAAAGCTCGCTGAAGTCTTTCAGCCCGAAGCGTTTCCGGCAATCATCCCGCAATTCCCGCAGGCGCGCGAAACAGGCGCGGCTGTCGGCTTCCGTCGCCGGGTAGGGGCCGATGGTCATCAGCCCGCGCAGGCGCAGGCCGGGGTGGCCTTCCTTTAATAAGGTATCGAGCAGGGGCGCCAGCTCCTCCGGCGGCAGGCCGTGCTTGGCCGGGTCGCGGGTAACGTTGACCTCGAAGAGTGCGTCCACGACCGTGCCTTTTTCCTGCACCAGCCGTGAAAGCCGCTGCGCGAGCTTGAGGTTGTCCACCGAATGTACCCAGGCGAAGTTGCCGGGGATGAACTTGGCCTTGTTGGACTGCAAATGCCCGATCATGTGCCAGGTGACGGGCTTGTCCTTATATAGAGGAATCTTCGTCAGCGCTTCCTGAACCGTGTTCTCACCGAAATCCACCTGAGCGGCGGCGATGGCGGCGGCGACGGCTTCAACGGGATGGGTTTTGGAAACGGCAATTAAACGGACTTCCTCAGGTTTGCGGCCGGCGGCGCGTGCGGCGGCGGCGATTTCCGCGCGCACGCGCGCGAGATTACCGGCAATGGTCGCGGTCAAGTCGTGCATGGGGGAATGTTAACGGTAGAATGACCGCATGGCGACGGGCGCGGACAAACGCAAGATGGCGGGACGGCTGGGGGCGCAGAGTTTGCGCGCGTTTCTGCCGGCCAGCTTCATGAAGGACATGCGCCAGCAGGAGGCGGAAAACACCCAGTTGTGCGTGTTGTGGGAGCGGCAGGTGAATGCGCCGCTGGTGAATCACGTGCGTCCGATTCACTACGAAAAGAAAACCCTGCACGTGAACGCCGACAGTCCGGCCTGGGCCAGCCGCGCGCGCTATCAGGCGCGCGAGATGGTCGTGCGCCTGCGGCGCGAGAAGTATTTCAAGGACATCACCCGCATCGAGGTGAAGGTCAAGCCCCGCGGCGGGGGGCTGGACCGCGAAACGCTGCTCAAGATGTCGAAGCCGCGTGACACCCAGCGCCCGCCGGCCAAGCCCATCCCGGCGGACGCCGCCAGACTTATTAATATGCTCGCCAAGGACGTTACCGACCCGAAACTGCGCGAGGCGCTGAGCCGGCTGGCGGCGGCGCGCAAGAAGTAACGCTACATGCAACACCTTAGTATGAAATTAACCGCCAGGACGCCAGGAACGCCAAGAAACAACCCGTCTCAGACGTTGCCTTTCCTGGCGACCCTGGTGTCTTGGCGGTTCAGAATCATATTTTTTGCATTTGTTCTGTTGCCGGCTGTGCTTGTTGGCACTTCTACTGCAACGGCGCAGGAGCCGGCGGAGCTCAGGATCGCCGCCGTCGGCGACATCATGCTCGGCGGCA
>CAKKQL010000077.1 GCA_919902095.1 Acidiferrobacterales bacterium | reverse complement strand
CAATCGACCCTCCGGAATTGGAGACCCGGGTCGCTATCCTTATTAAAAAAGCAAAGCTTGAGGGCATAGAACTAGCAGAGGATGTGGCTTTTTTCATAGCCAAGCGGGTCCGTTCAAATGTACGTGAGCTTGAGGGAGCATTACGAAGAGTATTAGCAAGCGCTTACTTTACTAGCAGACCAATAGATATAACACTTGTTAATGATAGTCTAAAAGATTTACTTTTGTTTCAAGAACGGTTGGTGACCATCAACAATATCCAGAAAACCGTTGCGGAGTACTACAAGATCCGCTTGGCGGACCTGCATTCGAAGACCCGAGTACGTCAGATTGCGCGTCCGAGGCAGGTAGCCATGGCTTTGGCCAAGGAGTTGACTGACCACAGTCTGCCGGAAATCGGAGAGGCCTTCGGTGGTCGCGACCACACAACTGTCATACATGCCTGCCGGAAGGTAAAAGAACTCTCCGGTAGAGATGCACGAATGAGAGAAGATTTTGACAATCTAATGCGGCTTTTAACCAACTGAACGTAGCTGTATACAAGTTAGTGCGAGGGTGTTGATTCTGTTTTTACGACACAGTGATAGCATTGCTGCTTCGAACATAACACCACTAATCCACAGGCTGGTCGGTGTATTATCAACAAACAGATAATCAACCAAAGGCCGGCATATCAAGGTAAACAGCCGGCTTATTCACAATAACTGGCGCCATAGTAACTACTGATTTATCACTGAACATAAAACTGCGATGCAAATTACGCTCCAGCGTGAAACGATTCTCAAACCCCTGAGCTATGTCGCTGGTGTTGTCGAGAAGCGCCAAACATTGCCAATACTTTCGTTTGTTCTGCTGCGTCAAGAAGGCGATACGGTCACCTTGACCGGGACGGATCTCGAGGTTGAGATCATTGCCAAAGTAAAATCCGAACGAAGCGAAAGCGGTGAGCTGACGCTGCCCGCGCGGAAGCTCTTGGATATATGCCGTGCCCTTCCTGAGGGCGCCCTAGTCGATATCCGTAAAGATGGCGATAAAGCGGTTATCAAATCAGGTAAGAGCCGCTTTACCTTGGTAAGTCTGCCTGTGGCCGACTTCCCGAACCTGCAAGCGCCACAGTGGGACCATACTCTGGCGCTGTCACAAAAAATCCTTAAAAATCTGGTACTTCAAACGCAGTTTTGTATGGCGCAGCAGGATGTGCGCTACTTTTTAAACGGATTGTTGTTTGAGATGAACGGGAACAAACTGCGAGTAGTTGCAACTGACGGCCACCGTATGGCAGTAAGCGAGACAAACCTGGAAAAAACGCAAGCGGCCACTAAACAGGTTATCGTCCCACGCAAGGGCGTACACGAGATCGCGCGCCTGCTGCAGGAATCGGACGAGGAAGTTGAGGTTCTGGTCAGCAACAACCACCTGCGTACACGTACCGGTGATTTTACGCTTACTACCAAACTGATCGATGGAAAGTATCCGGACTACGCCAGAGTAGTACCCCCGACACAGAACAAGGCCATACAGATTAACCGCGACACCCTGCGCGAGGCCTTGGGGCGCGCCGCCATCCTCTCAAACGAGAAATACCGCGGCGTGCGGCTTACGCTTATCAAAAATGGGCTTAAGATCTCCGCTCATAATCCCGAACAGGAGGAAGCGCAGGAGGAAGTTACGGCCGACTACGACGGCGATGTGCTTGAGATCGGATTTAACGTCGGTTACATGATTGAGGCGATCGGCGCCCTTCAAAGCCAGAAGGTCGTTATCGGTCTGACCGACGCCAATAGTAGCTGCACAATTACTGCTCCAGACGTAAAGACCCCCCTGTACGTTATAATGCCAATGAGGCTTTAGTCACCGATTGGTGTAAATCGAATCCGGTTGTTCCACGTGGAACTCGTTGTTTCAGTTCCACGTGGAACCAACACATGCTATGACCAAAACCGAAAAAAGCCCCGCCTACGACTCTGGAAGTATCCAGGTACTTAAAGGTCTGGATGCCGTCCGCAAGCGTCCTGGGATGTATATCGGTGATACCGATGATGGTACCGGTTTACACCACATGGTATTCGAAGCTGTGGATAACTCTATTGACGAGGCCTTAGGTGGGTATTGTAACCAGATCACCGTCACCATCCACGACGACAATTCAACCACGGTCAGCGATAACGGTCGCGGCATACCAACTGACATCATCCCCGATGAGGGCCGGTCGGCAGCCGAGGTGGTGATGACCGTACTGCACGCCGGCGGCAAGTTTGATCAGAATTCCTACAAGGTTTCCGGCGGCCTGCATGGCGTGGGCATATCCGTTGTCAACGCGTTGTCCGAACAGCTCGAACTCACCATTCGCCGCGGCGGTAAGGTGTATTACCAGAAATATCATGATGGTAATCCGCAGGAACCGCTCAAGGCGACCGGTGAAACCAGCGAAACCGGTACCGATGTCCGCTTCAAGCCAAGCCCCAAGATTTTCACCAACATCGTTTTCAGCTATGACGTTCTGGCTAAACGACTGCGCGAGCTTTCGTTCCTGAATTCCGGTGTCCGTATCGTGCTGGCGGACGAACGCAGCGGCAAGGAAGACGTATTCGAGTACAGGGGCGGAATCAAGGCGTTCGTCGAGCACCTGAACCGCAACAAGACGCCGTTGCATCCGACCCCGATCTATATCTCCGCCGAGCGTGACCGGATCGCGGTTGAGCTTTGCATGCAGTGGAACGACTCCTACCAGGAAAACACCTTCTGTTTCACCAACAACATCCCGCAGCGGGATGGGGGTACCCACATCGCCGGTTTGCGGGCGGCCATGACCCGGACGCTCAATCATTACATCGAAACCACCGGCCTGGCGAAGAAGGAAAAAATCGATATTTCGGGCGATGACGCGCGCGAAGGCCTGACCGCGGTGTTGTCGGTCAAGGCGCCGGAGCCAAAATTCTCGTCCCAAACCAAGGACAAGCTGGTTTCGTCCGAGGTCAAGGGCGTGGTCGAGTCGGTCGTCAACGAGAAGCTGGCCGAATTCCTCGAGGAGAATCCGGCCGAAGCACGCGCCATTGCCATCAAGATCGTAGAGGCGGCACGCGCCCGCGAGGCCGCGCGCAAGGCGCGCGAGATGACCCGTCGCAAGGGCGCGCTCGACCTGGCCGGCCTGCCGGGCAAGCTTGCCGACTGCCAGGAACGCGACCCGACGCTGTGCGAGCTCTACCTGGTCGAGGGCGACTCCGCCGGCGGTTCGGCCAAGCAGGCGCGTGACCGGAAATTCCAGGCGGTGCTGCCGCTCAAAGGCAAGATTCTCAATGTCGAGCGCGCGCGTTTCGACAAGATGCTGGCTTCGGTCGAGGTCGCCACCCTGATTACGGCGCTCGGGACCGGAGTCGGAAAAACTGACTTTAATATCAGTAAGTTAAGATATCATCGTGTCATCCTCATGACCGATGCCGACGTTGACGGCTCGCACATCCGTACGTTGTTGCTCACCTTTTTTTTCCGCCAGATGCCCGAGCTCATCACGCGCGGCCATATCTATATCGCCCAGCCGCCGCTTTACAAGGTGAAGCAGGGCAAAAGCGAGCGCTACATCAAGGACGAAGGCGAATTGCAGAACCACCTGCTCGAATCGGCACTGGACGGTACCGCGTTGCGGACCGCGGCCACAACGATCCAGGGCAAGGAGCTCGCGAGCCTGTGCCAGAACCACCTGGCAGTGGAGCAGGCGATCCGGCGCCTGGCGCGCCGCTACGACAGCAAGCTGCTGCATAAGCTCATTTACCTGCCGACCCTTACTCCGGCCCTGCTCAAGAACAAGAAACAGTGCGATGCCTATGCCGCCGAACTTGAGGGGCGGCTGAACACCGACCAGAACGGCGCGCGCTATCAGGTCAGTCCCGGCGTCGACAAGCGCAACAACCTGCATGAACTGGTGGTCGCGCGCAGCGAGCACGGCACGACGACCCAGAGCCGGATCGATGCCGATTTCAGCGCCGCGCGCGAGTATGGCGAGCTGCGCGCCTTTGGTGGGCGCATGGAATCGCTCTTTACCGGCGAGGCCGTGATCCAGCGCGGCGACAAGAGCCTCGAAGTGGCGAGCTTCGACGAGGCGCTGGAATGGATGATGAGCGAAGCCCGCCGCGGCCAGACCATCCAGCGTTATAAGGGCTTGGGTGAGATGAACCCGGAGCAGCTGTGGGAAACCACCATGGACCCCGCTGTCCGCCGCCTGCTCAAGGTCAACATGGAGGACGCGGTCGGGGCCGACGAGGTGTTCAGCATGCTCATGGGCGACGAAGTCGAACCGCGCCGCGAGTTCATCGAGAAGAACGCCCTCGACGTCGCCAACCTCGACGTCTAGCGCAAAGTACGACGGCGCCCGCGCGCCACCGTACCTGTTTACAGCGCCCTGCCAGTCCTAGCAGCAATCCCCGTCGCCACAGGTCGTCGCGCAAGAACCGCCCTTCGTTTCCGCCACCGGGCGCCGGGTGCCTGCCGGCAGGCACCAAGTCGCCGGCGGGTCGCGCGGTACCGCCGGTGTGATGCCGATGAAATCGTTCTTGAACGGCCCCTCGACGAAAAACCGGAACGTGCGCTCGCACACCGCCATGCGCTCGCCGCGCGGGAATACGTGGCCCTCATCGTCGCACACTTCGGCGTACGGCCCGCGGTAAATGACGGCATGGCCGTAGTCGAGGCAGGGCACACCGTCGCCCTTGAGCGCCGTGAGCGTCACCGCGCGGAACTCGATGCCCCGAATCACCTTCCACGGCCGCGCGTCCCACTTGTCGTAGGCTACGGCGAGGAAGCCCGCGGCGCGGAACGCCTCGAGGAACGCACGCTCCTCGAACGCGCCGCTGACGCAGCCGCTCCACAACTCCGGGTCCTGTTTCATGTTCGTCGGCACCGGCTCGTCGCACACGATGTCCGAGATCGCCACGCGCCCGCCGGGCTTGAGCACCCGGAAGACCTCGCGCACCAGATGCAGGCGCTCGGCTTCGTTCACCAGATTCAGGACACAGTTGGAAATAACGAGGTCTACCGAGGCATCTGGAATAAGCGGGCGCTTACTTTTCTGCTCGTTCTGGAACGCCTGCAAGGCCGCGAACTCGGCCGCGGTGCCTGCGGGGTGCGCGCGCAGATAGTCCTCGGTTACCGTGAGGTCGAGCGCCAGGTCCTGGATGTGGCCCTTGAGAAAACGCACACGGTCGGAGCCCAGGCGTTGGGCCATCTCGGCCTGGTACTTGCGCGCCAGCGCGAGCATGTCGTCGTTCATGTCCACGCCGATCACGCGCCCCGAGCTGCCTACGATTTGAGCAGCCAGATAACAGACCTTGCCGCCGCCGCTGCCGAGATCGAGCACCACGTCGCCGGCGCGCGCATAACGCGAGGGGTCGCCGCAGCCATAGTCCTTCTCGATGATTTCCGGCGGCAACAGCTTGAGCCGCGCCGGATCGTAGTCGATCGGACAGCAGAGTTCGGGCTCGGCGGCTTGAGCCGCCGCGGAATAGCGCTGGCGCACACTCTGTTCGACGTTCATCGGGATTCTCCGGGTGCCTGAAATATAGGCAGAGGCCTGTCTAAAAAAGCGGCAACGCCGCGTGCGCGTCAGTGCAGGGTGCGCGGGATGCTCAGGGTGAAGACCGGAATTTCGGCGTCGAAACGCGCGCCGTCATCGGTTTCCATCTGGTAGCTGCCGTGCATGGTGCCGACCGGTGTCTCGAGCACCGTGCCGCTGGTGTACTCGAAGCTCGAACCGGGCGGCAGGTACGGCTGCTCGCCCACCACGCCCTCGCCGCGCACCTCGCGCGTCTGGTTGTGGGCGTCGGTGATGACCCAGTGGCGCGTCAGCAGCTTGGCCGGCGCGCTGCCGGCGTTGGTGATGGTCACGGTGTAGGCGAACACGTAGCGGTTCTGTTCCGGCGCCGACTGGCCGGACAGGTAAGAGGTCCGGATGGAAACCTTGATCTGGTGTTTGTCGGCGTTCGGCATGGTCGTGACAGGAAAGGTAACGCGGTTATTCTGCATCAGTTGCCTGTTCTTGGGTATCGGCGCGGCGGATAGAATAACAGCACCGCGATGACAAGCGCGACAAAGACCGTATACAGCGCGGTGAATGCCCAAGCCGGCGCTTCGTAAAAAATCAGCCGGTTCAGCCAGTGGCCGATGAAGCTCGTGGCGTAGCCCTCGGCGCCGGCGAACACGCGCAGCCGCGACTCGAGCACGGTGAGCGGGCAGGGCACGCCGAACCAGGCCTCGAGCATGACGAAGCCGATGGCCGCGAGATGCAGCATCCGAAACCAGAAACCGCGCGTCCATCCCCAGTTGCGCCACCATCCCGCGAGAATCAGCAGCAACCCGCCGACGACAAACAGCACATAGAGCGCGTGCAGGACGAGCACCCCGTCCGCGAGCCAGGGATAGATTTGCGTTTCAGGCGACATGGGGACTGCGATGGGCCTGGCACGGAACACTGAAAATCCGGGCCGCCCGCGGTTCGAGGCGCGCCGCGCACAGCTCGCGGCCCCACAGGCAGCCGCCGTCGAGCGCCAGCACGCCGTCGCCCCGATGCGCCCCGAGCGTGGACCAGTGGCCGAAGACGATGTTCAGCCCGCGGGAGCGCCGACTCGGTGCCTGGAACCACGGCACTAGGTCCGGCGGCTGGCTGCCGGGCGCGCCCTTGAAGCGCAGGTCCATGTTGCCCTCGCGGTCGCAGTAGCGCAGGCGCGTGAAGGCGTTGACGATTACGCGCAGGCGTTCGTAACCCGCGAGATCCTCGCGCCAGTGGTCGGGGAGATCCCCGTACATGTGGGCAAAATATGTCGTCGCCGCGTCGCCGCGCAACATCTCTTCCGCCTCGGCTGCCAGCCGCAGGGCCGCGGCGAGATCCCATTGCGGCAACAGCCCGGCATGCACCAGCGTCCAGCCGAGTCCGGTATCGTGATGCAGCAGCGGTCGTCGCCGCAGCCACGCGAGCAGCTGCTCGCGATCGGGCGCTGCCAGGATTTCGTCGAGCGTGTCCTGCTTCTTGTGTTTTGCCTGCCCGGCGGCGACGGCGAGCAGGTGCAGGTCGTGGTTGCCGAGCACGCACACGGTGCGTTCGCCGAGGTTTTTAACGAAGCGCAGGGTTTCCAGCGATTGCGGCCCACGGTTGACGAGATCGCCGGTGAACCAGAGTGTGTCGTGCGCGCGATCGAAGCGGATTTTTTCGAGCAGCGCCTGCAGGGCATCGAAACAGCCCTGCACGTCGCCGATGGCGTACGTCGCCATGGGCGCGTCAGGCGCGGCGCAGGTGCGCAGCCAGCTCGATCATCGCCTGCACCAGCGCGCTCACGATGCCGGGCTCGGCCGCCGAGTGGCCGGCATCGGGGACGATTTCGAGTTTTGCCTGTGGCCAGGCGCGATGGAGGTCCCAGGCGCTGGCGAGCGGGCAGACCATGTCATAGCGCCCGTGCACGAGGTAGCCGGGGACGTCCTGGAGGCGGTGCGCGTTGCGCAGCAGCTGGTCGGGTTCGAGGAAGCTGTCGTGCACGAAGTAGTGCGCCTCGATGCGCGCGAGCGCGAGCGCCGTGTGCGGCGAGCCGAAATGCTCGATGACCGAGGGATTGGGCCGGAGGGTCGCGGTGCGGCCTTCCCACAGCGACCAGGCTTCCGCCGAGCGCATGCGCGCGATCTCGTCCTCGCCGGTCAGGCGCCGGTAGTGCGCCTGTAAAAGATCGTGGCGCTCGGCCTCGGGGATGGGCGCCACGAAATCCTGCCAGTGATCGGGGAAGATATGGTTGGCGCCGTCCTGGTAGAACCAGCGGATTTCCCACGGGCGGCACAGGAAGATGCCGCGCAGGACCAGGCCGAGCACGCGCTCGGGATGAGCCTCGGCATAGGCGAGTGACAGCGTCGCGCCCCAGGAGCCGCCGAACAGCAACCAGCGTTCGATGCCGAGATGGCCGCGCAGGCGCTCCATGTCGGCGACCAGATGCGAGGTGGTGTTGTGCTCGAGGCTGGCATGCGGCGTCGAGCGCCCGGCGCCGCGCTGATCGAACAGCACGATGCGGTACATCTCGGGATCGAAATAACGCCGGTGATAATTCTCGCAGCCGGCTCCCGGGCCGCCGTGCACGAACAGCACCGGCAGGCCCTTGGGGTTGCCGCATTCCTCGACGTGGAGCACATGCGGCGCCTCGACCGCGAGGCGGTGCGTGGTGTACGGCTCGATCTCGGGGAAGAGCTTGTACACGTTCTCCCTCAGAACGCGTCGGCCTCGACCTGCAAATAAGCGAGGCTGATGTGCTTGCCGAGCTGGTCCTCGAAGTCCTTCCAGGCGTGGAAGCGCGTCAGCGCCGCGGCGACCTTGGGTTTCATGTCGAAGTCGGACAGGCCCTGGTCGTAGTATTTTTTCACCTCGGCATGGAGCGCCTTGAGATAGTCGCGGTAGCCCTCGGCCACGGCGCGGCCGTTGGAGGGTCCGTGCCCGGGGACAAAGTGCTGGGCGCCGGCGGCGAGCGCCATCTCCAGCGCCGCCACGTTGCCCTTGAAGTCGCCGTCGTCCATGCGGCCGATGCGGTCCACGAGCGCGTTGTCGCCGAGGAACATCAGCTTTTCCTCGACCACCTCGATCATGATGTCGCCATCGGTGTGCGCCTTGCCGTTGTGGTAGATGCGAAAGTGCGTGCCGTTGAGCGCGAGCGTCTCGCCGTGTTCGATATGCGTGTCCGGCGCGAGCGGCTGCGTGCCAAGCACCGCGCCGTCGGTCAGGTTGTTGAGCAGCGTTACCCAGCTCTCGCCGTCGGTCGCGGTCTTGGCCTTCATCTTTGGATGGGCGTAGATCACGGCCTTGGGATAGGCCGCCCGGATCGCCTGGTTGCCGAGCCAGTGGTCGCCGTGGATGTGGGTGTTGAATACGGCGATCACCGGATCGCGCGTGACCGCGGCGATTTTCTTCAGCACCAGCTCGCCCACCTGCACACTCGAGCCCGGGTCAATCACGACCACGCCTTTTTTCGTGAGCACGAAGCCGGGGTTGTTCATGAAGCCCTGGTTCTGCTTGTTCGGCATCTCGTTCGGGCCATGCAGCACGTACACGCGCTCGGTGATTTTGGCGAGCGGGTAGTCAGTGGCGATGGGCGGCGCCTTGGCGGGGCTGCAGGCGAGCAGGGCCAACGGGACAAGGGCAAGGGTGGCGGTCAGGCGCATGCGCAGGGCTCCCGGGGTGGAATGCGAACAGTATAGCGGGCGCGAATCGCGCGGCTAGAGTCCGAGACGCTCCCAGATCGCGCAGGTCGGGCCGGCGCGGTTGAGGGTGTAGAAGTGCAGTCCCGGGGCGCCGGCGTCGAGTAGCTGCCGGCACAGTGCGGTGGTGACATCGAGCCCGAAGGCGCGGATGGCGTCGAGATCGTCACCATAGCCTTCGAGGCGGCGGCGGAGCCAGCGCGGGATTTCGGCGCCGCAGGCATCCGAGAAGCGCGCCAGCTGCTTGTAGTTCGTGATCGGCATGATGCCGGGGACGATCGGGAGGTCGAGCCCGCGCGCCTCGCAGGCGTCCACGAAGCGATAGTACGCGTCCGGATTGAAGAAGTACTGGGTGATGGCGGCGTTGGCGCCGGCGCGCGCCTTGCGTGCGAAGTGGTCCAGGTCGGCCTCGGCCGACGGCGCCTCGGGGTGAAACTCCGGATAGGCCGCGACTTCGATATGAAAGTCGTCACCGGTCTCGGCACGGATGAACGCCACCAGCTCGTTCGCATGACGGAAGTCGCCGCCGCTGCCGTCCTTCGGGCGGTCGCCGCGCAGCACCACGAGCCGGCGGATGCCGAGGACGCGGTAGGCCGCGAGCAGCTCGCGGATCTCGGCGCGCGTGCTGGCGATGCCGGAGATATGCGGCGCCGCCGTGTGTCCGGCGGCCTGGATGTCGCTGACCGTTTCATACGTGCCCTGGCGGGTGCTGCCGCCGGCTCCGAAGGTGACGGAGAAAAACCGGAGCTTGAGCTGCGCCAGCTGGCGCGTGGCGTCCCGCAGCTGGGCGCGCGCGTCGGCATCCTTCGGCGGGAAGAATTCGGCGCTGAAGGCGCGCGGGCGCTTTTTTTGGGATTCCATAATAAAGCCAGTGACAAGCAGCAAGTGACGAGTAGCAAGTTTATGAGGGCAAGTGTTGCCTTGCCACTTGTTACTTGAAACTTGCTACTGGTTGTTAATAGCGATAATGATCCGGCTTGTACGGCCCGTCCACCGGCACGCTGATGTAGTCGGCCTGCTCTTGGGTGAGCGTGGTCAGGTGCACGCCGATCTTTTTGAGGTGCGCGCGCGCGACTTTTTCGTCCAGCAGTTTCGGCAGCACGTACACTTTTTTCTCGTACCTGGCGGCGTTGTTGAACAGCTCCATTTGCGCGATGGTCTGGTTGCTGAACGACGCCGACATCACGAACGAGGGATGGCCGGTGGCGCAGCCGAGATTCACGAGGCGGCCCTTGGCGAGCACGATGATCTGCTTGCCGTCCGGGAAGATCACGTGATCGACCTGCGGCTTGATTTCTTCCCACCGGTATTTCTCCAGCGCGGCGATCTCGATCTCGGAGTCGAAGTGGCCGATGTTGCACACGATGGCCTCATTCTTCATGCGCGCCATGTGGCCGTGGTTGATGACATGCACGTTGCCGGTGGCAGTGACGAAGATGTCGCCGAGCGCCGCCGCCTCGTCCATGGTCACGACGCGGTAGCCTTCCATCGCCGCCTGCAGGGCGCAGATCGGATCGATCTCGGTCACCAGGGTGGTGGCGCCCATGCCGCGGAACGCCTGCGCGCAGCCCTTGCCGACGTCGCCGTAGCCGAGCACCACGCAGATCTTGCCGGCGATCATCACGTCGGTGGCGCGCTTGATGCCGTCGATCAGCGACTCGCGGCAGCCGTACAGGTTGTCGAACTTCGACTTGGTGACCGAGTCGTTGACGTTCATCGCCGGCCACAGCAGCTCGCCGCGTTCCTGCATCTGATACAAACGATGCACGCCGGTGGTGGTTTCCTCGGTCACGCCGCGGATACCCTTGCCCATCTCGGTCCACTTATTCGGATTGGCGGCCATGCTCTTTCTCACCAGCTCCAGGAATACTTTCCATTCCTCGTTGGCGTTGGCTTCGGCTGCCGGCACTTTGCCGGCTTTCTCGTATTCCGTGCCCTTGTGGATGAGCATGGTGGCGTCGCCGCCGTCATCGAGAATCATGTTCGGACCTTTTCCGTCCGGCCAAGTGAGGGCCTGCTCGGTGCACCACCAGTATTCTTCCAGCGTCTCGCCCTTCCAGGCGAACACCGGAACGCCGGCGGCGGCGATCGCTGAGGCGGCGTGGTCCTGGGTGGAGTAGATGTTGCACG
>CAKKQL010000076.1 GCA_919902095.1 Acidiferrobacterales bacterium | reverse complement strand
TCGCCTCCGAGTGTTTCTGCGGATCGCGGCATTTGCGCAGCCGCTGCATGATGTCTGGATGCAGCCGGCGCAGGTCCACGCTGGCGATGGTGCCGATGGCGCCTTCCTTCGCGACCGACCCCGCGAGCCGGTGCGCGGAGATGCCCACGCCCATGCCGCCCTGGATGACGGGCAGCAGCGAACGTCCACGGATCGTGAGCGGTGGCAGCGAGGTCGCGATCATCGGCATATCCCCAATCAACCTAGCAGGTCCGGCCGGCGGCGCATTTGATTCAAATCAAAAAAGCGTGGGAAACGGCAGAACCTGGCGCGTCAAGGCCACGGCCACGATGTAGCCAAAGGTCAAAAGCGCCGCGACCCAGGCGGCGATGCGGATTTTCCTGGTCCGGCCGTATTTGAGGCCGACGGCGCCGAGGACGATGTAGGCGACGAGCGCCAGCACCTTGGCCGTGAGCCAGTCATGGACGAAGGGATATTGCTGGAGGCGGATGGTGAGTGCGATGGCCGAGACCAGCAGCAGCGAATCTATTATATGCGGCACGACCCGCACCCAGCGGGTCTGCAGGCGCGGCGAATCCTGCATCATCCACAGGCCGCGCAGGAAATAACCGCTGACGGACAGGACGGCGCAGGCGATGTGCAGGTACTTAAGCCACATGCATGCTTCCAGATGCGTGCGCACGCACGGTGTGCCGGTAGCGGCGCACCGCCGACACCAGATTCCATTCCAGCCAGCCGAAGGACAGGAGCAGGAGCAGCGCCGCCGGGTAGACGAAGATGGCCGGCAGTGCGCACGCCGCGAGCGTCGCCAGCATCGCGGCGAGATGAATCCAGAGATGCGGCAGCGTGTGCCGGTCCGGCAGGAGTTCCTTGACGTTCGCCATCCGTGGCGAACGCCCTTCGGGCGCGCTGTGCGCGTCCAATTTTGCATCCTTGGCTCCGTAATCAGTACGTCCCTGTACTACTCCTACTCCCGGCGAAATTGCCATGTTCGGCAGCGGGTGGCGGGTTTGCCGGCCGTGCAGGTGCAGCCACAGCAGAAACGGCACGATTTTGTACAGCATGCCATGGATGGCGGAGGCGGCAAAACCGAGAATCACGAGCGTACCGAGCGCGAGCGTCAGCCGCTCGGAGACGAAACCGCCGCCGCTGGCCGCGAGCCAGAGCAGCACGGCGGCAAGCAGGCTCGCCATGGACAGCCGCCAGAAATTGAGCGTCACGTCGGGCAGCCGCCGCCGGCGCCGGTGTTGCAGATAAAGCGTGGCGCCGGCAAAGACCGCGAGCCCGAGCGCCAGCAGCAGGCCGAACACCGTCGCGGCCAGACGGCCGGGGGCGACCACGGCCGCGGCGCTCCAGCCGGTGAGCGCCGCAAAGACGAGCAGCGCAAGGCCATGCCGCAGCCACGCCGGATAGGACGGCGTGAGCTGGAACATCGGCACCACTTGGTAGGCGACGCCGATCACGAGCAGCGCCACCCAGCCGATCAGCCCCCAGACGAGATGCACGTTCGTCCACGTCTGCTGCGCCGGCAGGCCGAGGCGCCCGCTCGCGCCCAGGCCGAGCGCCAGGCCCAGCATGACGGTGAGTGCGAGCGCGGCGAGCGCGAGGCGCATGGCGATCACCGTGGCATTGCCGGACTTCACGCGCCACAGATTCCACATCGCGGCCGTCATGAATACGAACAATCCGCCGCCGGCCAGCGGCATGGCGAACAGGAGGGCATCGGGTCGCGCTCCGAGAAGGCCCGCGCCCAGCAGCAGCACCCCGAGCGTGAGCGGTACATGCACCAATGCGCTCACCAGCCGCGGGCGCGCGAGCGGCGCGCCCGCGAGCACCGGCAGCATCTGCATGAGCGCGCCGAACATGACCATGGTGAGAAAGCCGAGAGTGAAGAAATGCGTCAACGCCAGCATGGGCGCGGTCCAGCGCGAGGCGAGCGCCGCCGGGCCGTGCCACAGCAACGTGCCGGCGGCGAGCAGCGCGAACAGCGGCGCGGTGAGAAAAAAGCGCAGCGGCACCGACAGCGGCGGCGCCTGGTCGAGTCGCAGGCCGGGTGCGTTCACGTTCCGGCGCCGGCCGGCAGCGCCGCGCGCGCCGCATCGTCGCCGCGCCGCCAGATGAGTATCTCGAACGGCACGGCGCCGCCGTGCTGCGTCCGGTGGTCGAAGCCGTGCTCGTCGAGAATGGCGTAGAGCGGGAACGGTTCGCGGTGATGGCGCACGCGCAGGTACTCGCCCGGATTCAGCGTGAACACGACATCGAGCACGGCCACCAGCGGTTCGGGCGGCGCAAGCCCGCTCACGTCCAGCAGGCGTTCGGCGGGCATGGTCGGACTCAGGCGCGCGCCAGGCGCTCCAGCAGTCGCGCGCCCTGCTCGCCGAGCGTCGCGTCGGCCAGCTGATAGAGGATGTGCTCCTCCTTCATGTTGTGCTGTTGCAGCAGAATGAGCAGCGTCTCGGACAGGCCGAGATAGCGCTGCGCCTCCGGCGACGTCAGCGCCTGCGCCATTTCCTGGAACAGCGTGCGCATCTGCGCGTGCTCGAGACGCATCACCTGGGTCGGACCGGCCTGCTGGCCGGTTGCCTCCTCGACCGCCGGAAACAGCGCCTGTTCCTCGAACGCGAGGTGCCGTTCCATGGCGCGCGCGAATTCGGCAAAACCGCCGGCCGCGGCCACGAGGTCGCCGCGCGCGACATCGGTTTCGACGCGTACGAACAGCTCGTCGCAGCGCCGATGGTCGCGCGTCAGAACGTTAACGATCGAATCCATGGCCTCGCTCCTGGTGTTCGCGTGAGACTCTACGGCGCGACCGGCGCGACGCATTGACCTTGGTCAACGGCGGAACCGGGAGGGCGCCGGCGCACGGGTATGGCCGGACGCGTGTCAGCCCGGTTTTCCGTCCAGGCGCGGCCGTAAATAAATCGGGAGATAGCGCCAGGCCCAGGGCAGCAGGCAGGCGAGCCAGACACCCGCTGTGAGCGTGTTGAGCGCGGTTGCAGCCGCGGGCGCAAGCTCGGCGGCGATGCGCAGCACCGCAGTGGCGTTCATGCCGAGAAAGCAGACCCAGGTGAGCGTGTCGGCGGCGAGCATCCGGCCCGAGTGGCCGAGCGTGACGCGCGAGGCCATCGCGATCATCATCGCGGCCACGAAGCCGATGCCGAGCGCGTGCAGTGGCGCGCGCCCGAGCCAGTCGCCGGCACCCGCGAAGTGCAGCAGGCTTTGCGCGCCGTAGAGCGCCAGGCCGAGGCCGAACCACAGAAACGCGATGTGCAGCATCGCGAGCAGCGGCACTTCGAAGCTGCGTTTCAGGTTCCAGGCGATGCTGAGATAAAGTGCCGAGATCGCCATCGGCAGGTCGAAGACGAAACGCCATTCGGGTACCGCGGCGAGTTCGGCCGCGACATGCCCGACGCTGCCGAGGCCGAACACCGCCAGACTCCAACCAGGGCGCACCGGCGTGTAGTGCGCGAGCGCACTGCTGCTGAAGAACGGAATCATGCGGTGACTCACGGTGAACAGCACCGGCAGCAGGAACAGCCACAACCCGATGTCACGCGCGATCACGAAAGACCGGGGGCGTTCCGCAATCAGGCTGTGCGCGAACATGGCCAAGCCGATGGCGCCGGCAGTGAGCGCCGCGTTGAGCAGGCGTTCGTGCGTGCCGCGGTTGCGCGCCTGGCGATACACGCCGAACAGGGTGTGGCCGGCGAGCAGCCAGCCTGCGAGATACGCGACGACGCCGGCGAGCAGCACACCGCGCGCGGTGAAGAGGCCGAGATAGAACAGCAGCATGCCGGAAACGAGCGCGAGGAAGATCGGGACGTAACGCGACGGCGGTATCACCGGCCCGGCCATCCAGCGCGGATACACCGTGAGCAGGAAGCCGAAGATGAAGAACGGAAACACGCCGTACACCATCAGGAACGCGTGTACCCAGGTCGCCGGCAGGGTCCAGGGCGGAACCCAGCCGCCGCTCGCGCGCCCGCCGAGTTCCGCGAGCCACAGTCCCATGACCAGCACCGTCTGCAGGGCGCCGGCGCAAAACAGCATGCGGTGCGGTGCGGCGGAAAAAACCCGCCAGCGGGTAGGGGTTTGGGTCGGGGGGGCTGTCGTGGACATGGGGTTTATGCTTTTTAGCGGGGGCCGGCATGCCGCTGCCTTGATGCAAATCAACACTGGCTCCCGCATGGTCTATCTTTAGCAGGCAGGGGCGGCGTTTACCGATCCTGCGCGGACAGGACGCCGCGACGGTCCGATCATCTCCTTGTCTTGAAGCGCGCATCACCCGGCCAGGGACTGGCGTGATGCGATGCACCCTGTCTTCATGCCGGGCAAGGTACGATGGCCAAGAACCGCGATGCCGGACCAACCCCACCGCGGCCGGCAGAGGCTGGAGCGGAAACCGCCACGCTGCTGCGCGAGGTCGTAGCGGCGTTGTCGTCGTCCATGGGCGAGCGATTTTTCCACGAGCTCGTACTGAACCTTTCGCGGATATTAGGCGTGGACTACGCCTTCGTCGGAGAGGTCGTGCCGCATCGGCCCGATACCATCCGTACCCTCGCCTTTTGCAACCACGGCCGGATCGCCGGCAACATCGACTATCGTCTGGAGACCGGTACGCCCTGCGGGGACGTGGCGTGTCGGGAGGTGTGCTATTTCCCGGACGACGCCCAGAAACTTTTTCCGGAAGACGACCTGATTTTGCGTTACGGCGTCGAGGCCTTCATCGGCCATCCGCTGCTCGATTGCGCCGGCAACGTCCTCGGGCTCCTGGCGGTGATGCACGAGCGGCCGATTCCGGGAAGAGAACACATACAGTCGGTTTTACACATTTGCGCCGGACGCGCGACGGCGGAGCTCGAACGCGCCCGCACCGAGGCCGCGCTGCGCAAAAGCGAGGCGCGGCTCAACGAGGCACAGCGCATCGCGCGCCTCGGCAGCTGGGAGCTCGACCTCGAGAAAAACGAACTCAAATGGTCGGACGAGATTTACCACATCTTCGAGTTCGACCCGGCCGAGTTCGGCCTCTCGTACGAGGCCTTCCTGGATCGCATCCATCCTGACGACCGCGAGCTGGTCGATCGTGCCTATGCTGAATCGGTAAAAAATCGCACGCCTTACGAGATCGTGCACCGGCTGCGCATGCAGGACGGACGCGTGAAGCACGTGCAAGAACGGTGCGAGTCGTTCTACGACGGGCAGGGCAATCCCGTTCGCTCCGTTGGTACCGTGCAGGACATCACCGAGCGCAGGCGTGTCGAGGAGGCACTCATCCAGAGCGAGGCCAATTTTCGCACCCTCACCGAGAACGCCAACGTCGGTATTTTGGTAAACCATCGCGGCAGGCACGTGTTCGCCAACAACCGGCTGCTGGCGATGCTGGGCTACAGCGCCGAGGAGATCCGCGACACCGGGATGAAGGAGCTGGTGCACCCCGCCGACTACGACAAAGTCATGGACCGCTTCCGCGAGCGCATGGACGGCAGGCCGGTGCCGAGCGTTTACGAGACGGTGTTCGTGACCAAGGATGGACTGGCGGTGCCGGTGGAGCTCACCGCGGCCAGAACCCTCTGGCAGGGCGAGCCCTCCGGGCTGGTTTTCGTGCTCGATATTCGCGAACGCCTGCGTGCCGAGGAGCAGATGCGCAAGCTGTCGAGTGCCGTCGAGCAGACTGCCGACGCGGTGATGATCACCAACCGCGACGGTGTCATCGAATACGTGAACCGGGCCTTCGAGCAGACCACCGGCTACTCGCTGGTCGAGGCGTTGGGGAAAAAGCCGAGCTTGGTGCAGTCGGGAATGCAGGGCGAGGAATTCTACCGCCAAGTCTGGGGTACCCTCCTGCGGGGTGAAACCTTCCGTGACGTGTTCATCAACCGCAAGAAGGGCGGTGAGCTGTATTATGAAGAAAAGACCATCACGCCGCTCAAGGACACATCGGGCCGTATCACGCACTTCATTTCCACCGGCAAGGATATTACCGAGCGCATCGTCGCGCAGGAACGGCTGCAGTATCTGGCGCACCACGACGCCCTGACGGAGCTGCCGAACCGCGTGCTGTTCATGGACCGCCTGAGCCAGGCCCTGACGCGGGCACGCTGGCGTGGACGCGTGATCGGTGTCATGTTCCTCGACCTCGACCGTTTCAAGAACCTCAACGATACGCTCGGGCACGACGTCGGCGACCATTTTCTGCAGGCCATGGCCACGCGCCTCAAGGGCGCGGTGCGCGAAGGCGACACGGTCGCGCGTTTCGGTGGCGACGAATTCGCCATCCTGCTGGAGGATATCGCCCACGCTGAGGACGTGTCCGCGATCGCGGGCAAGATGCTCCAAACCTTCTCCACGCGGTTCATGCTCGACGAGCACGAGTACTACATCACCGCCAGCATCGGCATCAGCCTGTATCCCAATGACGGCGCCGACCCGGCCACGTTGCTGAAGCACGCCGATA
Organism: Acidiferrobacterales bacterium; assembly: GCA_919902095.1. Next base: position 1,959 of record CAKKQL010000076.1, on the reverse strand, counting down.
CTGCCATGTACCGCGCCAAGGACTTGGGCAAGAACAACTACCAGTTCTATGCGGCCGACATGAGTGCCATGGCGTTCGAGCGGCTGACACTCGAAACCAGCCTGCGGCACGCGCTCGAGCGCCGCGAATTTGTGCTCTATTACCAGCCGCAGGTGGAAATCGCGAGCGGTCGTCTGCTTGGCATGGAGGCGCTGCTGCGCTGGCGCCACCCCGACTTCGGTCTCATCGGGCCACTGCAATTCATCCATCTCGCGGAGGAAACCGGGCTGATCGTGCCGATCGGCGAGTGGGTGCTGCGCACTGCCTGCGCCCAGGCGCGTGCCTGGGAGACGGAGGGCATCCGGGTGCCGCGCCTCGCGATCAATATCTCCGGTCGCCAGTTCAGCGAACCGGCATTCATTGACACCACCAAGCGCCTCTTCAACGAATTCGGCCTGCAGACGACGCAGGTGGAGTTCGAAATCACCGAGAGCGTCATCATGAAGGACGCCCGGCTGACCGCGGACCGTCTGGGCCTGCTGTACGCCGCCGGCATCCGCTTCGCCATCGACGACTTCGGCACCGGTTACTCGTCGCTCAGCTATCTCAAGCGCTTCCCCATCAGCACGCTCAAGATCGACAAGTCGTTCATCCACGACGTCACTACCAGCGAGGATGATGCCGAGATCGTGCGCACCATCATCGCCATGGCCCATGGGTTACGGCTCAAGGTGATCGCCGAGGGGGTGGAGACGCCGGAGCAGCTGGCGCTGCTGCGGGCGCACGGCTGTGACGCCGTGCAGGGTTATTACTTCAGCCGGCCGCTGCCGCCGGAGGATCTGGCGTCGTGGCTGGGCGCCGGCGGGTCGCCGGGCTCAGGCGCGCAGCGCGTGGACGGTGGCCAGCGCCAGAGTCAGTAACGCGAGTGCGCCGGTCTGGTGCGCGGCGCCGAGCGCGACCGGGACTATATATATAAGTGTGACGATGCCGAGTCCGACCTGTACGACCAGCGTCGCCAGCAGCCCGTGCAACAACGCCCGGATGCGTGCCGTCAGCTCGAAACGTCGTGCGTACCACCAGAACAGCGGGATCGCCGCGAGCAGCAGGTAGGCGACAAGGCGGTGGCTGAACTGCACCGTGGCGATATTCTCGAACAGATTCACCCACCACGGCGCCAGGCCGAAAATGCCCTCCGGCACGAAGCGGCCGTTCATGAGCGGAAAGGTATTGAACGCGTAGCCGGCCTTGGTGCCGGCGACGAAGCCGCCGGTGAGGATCATGAAGAACACCAGCGCGGCGACCGCGGTCGCGCCGCGCCGCAGCGGCGTCCACTCGACTTTGCCTTGCGCCGGATACAGCAGTCCGAGCGCCAGCCACAAGACATAGCCGTAGATGGCGATGGCCAGGCCGAGGTGTGCCGTGAGCCGATAAGGACTCACACGCGGAATATCCACGAGCCCGCTCGCCACCATGAGCCAGCCGAGCACGCCGTTGGCCGCCACCAGCAGCGGCACCGCCACCATGCGTCGCACGAGCGGCGGTTCGATTTGTTTGCGCCACAGGAACCAGAGCAGCGGGATCAGCGCCGCGAAGAAAATCAGCCGGCCCCAGAGCCGGTGCAGGTATTCAAGCCAGAAGATTTCCTTGAAGCCGGTCAGGTCCATGCCGACATTGACCTTCCGGTATTCGGGCGTGAGTTGGTATTTGTCGAACAGCTCCAGCCAGTGCGCCTCGCCCAGCGGCGGCAGCGTGCCTTCCAGCAGCCGCCACTCGACGATCGACAGCCCCGAGCGCGTCAGACGCGTGGTGCCGCCCAGCACCACCATCACGAAGATCATGGCGGCGACGATGAGCAGCCAGAGCGCAATCGCGCGCCGCGACGAGGCCGCGGCAATCATGTCCTGTCTCCGGGGGTGAGCAGGTGGTTGAGGTTCACGACCGCGAGCAGCAACAGCGCCGCCCCGGCATTGTGGGCGGTGG
>CAKKQL010000075.1 GCA_919902095.1 Acidiferrobacterales bacterium | reverse complement strand
CTGCGCCGACGACACCCACGGCACGCCGGTGATGCTGCGCGCGCAGCAGGAAGGCGTCACGCCCGAGCAGCTCATCGAACGCATGCACGCCGAGCACGCGCGCGACTTCGCCGACTTCGGCGTGGCGTTCGACAGCTACTACTCCACGCACTCGCCCGAGAACCGCGAGCTCGCGCAACTTATATATAAGAAGCTCCAAGCCGGCGGCCACATCGCGAAACGCACCATCAAGCAGGCGTTCGATCCGGTGAAGCAGATGTTCCTGCCGGACCGCTTCATCAAGGGCGAGTGCCCGCGCTGCGGCGCGCCCGACCAGTATGGCGATTCGTGCGAAGCGTGCGGCGCCACCTACGCACCGACCGAACTCAAGAACGCGGTGTCGGCGCTCTCAGGCGCGAAGCCGGTCGAGAAGGAGTCGGAACACTATTTCTTCAAGCTCGGCGACTTCGAGGAAAGCCTCAAGAAATGGCTGTTCCCCGAAATCACCGCCCCGCGGCACGTGCAGCCGGAAGTGGCGAACAAGCTCGACGAGTGGTTCAACGCCGGCCTCAAGGACTGGGACATCTCGCGCGACGCGCCCTACTTCGGCTTCGAGATTCCCGACGCGCCGGGCAAGTATTTCTACGTCTGGCTCGACGCGCCGATCGGCTACATGGCGAGCTTCAAGAACCTGTGCGCCAGAAACAAACTCGATTTCAACGACTTCTGGGGCAAGGACTCCAAGGCCGAGCTGTATCACTTCATCGGCAAGGACATCCTCTATTTCCACGCGCTGTTCTGGCCGGCGATGCTCGAAGGCGCGGGCTTCCGCAAACCGAGCGCGGTCTTCGCCCACGGTTTCCTCACCGTGGACGGCCAGAAGATGTCGAAGTCGCGCGGCACCTTCATTACCGCGCGCAGCTATCTCGACCATCTCAACCCGGAGTACCTGCGCTACTACTTCGCGGCCAAGCTCGGGGCGCGCGTCGAGGACATTGATTTGAGCCTCGACGACTTTACCCATCGCATCAACTCGAACCTGGTCGGCAAGTACGTCAACATCGCCGCGCGCTCGGCTGGTTTCATCACTCAGCAGTTTGGCGGGCGCTTGTCCCGCGAACTCGCCAATCCGGCATTGGTCAAGGAATTACAGGCCGCGGCGGACAACATCGCGGCACACTACGAAAACCGCGAGTTTGCCGAGGCCATCCGCCACGTCATGGCGCTCGCCGACAAGGTGAACGAATACGTGGACCAGGAAAAGCCCTGGGTGTTGGCCAAAGACGCGGCGCAAAATGACCGGCTGCACCGGGTTTGCACCACGAATCTGAACTTGTTCCGGCTGCTGACGTTGTACTTGAAGCCGGTGCTGCCACGCCTGGCTGAGAACGCCGAGCGATTCCTTAATATCGCGCCGCTTGCCTGGCAGGACGCAGCCACCGTCCTGACCGACCATCCAATCAACCCTTACCAGCACCTCGCCGCACGCGTGGATCCGAAAGCGACTGAAGCGATGCTCGATGCATCGAAAGAGAGCCTGAAGATGACGACTGAAACCGCCCCTCCCCCCACTCCCGGCATTGAGCCCATCAAGCCCGAAATCAGCATTGACGACTTCGGCAAGCTGGACCTGCGCATCGCACGCATCGTGAAGGCGGGCTACGTCGAAGGTGCGGACAAACTTCTGCAACTCACGGTGGACTTGGGGGAAGGCACAACCCGCAACGTCTTCGCCGGCATCCGTTCGGCCTACGACCCGGCCACGCTCGAAGGACGGCTGACCGTGGTGGTCGCGAACCTCGCGCCGCGCAAGATGAAGTTCGGCCTGTCCGAAGGCATGGTGCTGGCCGCCGGTCCGGGCGGGAAAGACCTCTGGATACTTGCTCCTGATGCCGGCGCGCAGCCGGGCATGCGGGTAAAATAAGGCCGCCACCCGCGGCCGGCGTCAGACTCACCAGAAAGCGTCGCCCTCTTTCGCCCGTTCCTGTTGGGCGCGCCGGACCTGTTCCAGAATCGCGCGCCGGCGCGCTTCGCGCTTCGCGGCGTCTTCTTCCGGTTTCCTGGCGAGCTGCGCCCTGGCTTCTTCCTCTTCCTTCGCCAGGCGCGCCGCTTCGGCATCGGCCTTCTGCTTGGCCTTGGTGTCGGTCTTCTGCTTCGCGGTCTCGGTCTTCTGTTTCGCCTTGACGTCGGCCTCGGCCTTTTGCTGCGCCCTGGCCTCCGCGACCTCGCGCGCGCGCTGGGCGGCACGTTGCTTGGCTTTTTCGGCCTCGGCCTGTTCGCGTTCGATATCGGCAAGCCGCTTCTTCGCGAGCGCATTGCCCTTGCCGGCGGAACGTTTGTACCAGAACAGCGCCTGCTCGAGGTCCGCCTTGGTGCCTAATCCTTCCTGGTACATCTCACCGAGGTAAAACTCGGCAAGCGGATCACCTTTCTCCGCCATGCCTTGTTGCACCTTGAAAAGCTTTACGTAGGGGTCGTCGCCTTCCGCTGCCAGCACCATGGGCGCGACGGCAAGCATCAGCGGGAACAGAAATAAGAAACGCATGCGGCACAAACGCATAAGGCAGTCCTCCTGTATCGTGGCGTCGGCTGATCGGACAGCGTACGAACCTCGAAAGGCATCCCGCCTTCGCTCCCATAACGTCCCTGATGCGGCACCGGAGCCTGGGCGGCTCTCTTTATAATGTCAGGTATAGTCTAGTAACGTTTACCGGTCGTTGCCGGGACGGACCAGCGCGCGAAAATATTCCCCTTCCGCCACCGCGGGAAACACCTGTCAGGAAGCAATTTCAAGCAGTTGCGCGCGGTAGTGCTGCACACGGGCGTCGCCGTCCCCGAGCAGGCTGAAAACCGTGAGCAGCCCCTCGCGGCCGATGCCGCCGCGAAAGGCCGGATCGCGGCGGGCGATTTCCAGGAGCTGGGCCATCGCCGCCTCGTAATCGTCCTGCGTCAGCCGCACGGCGCCGAGCCGATAGCGCGCCTCGAGGTCGTCGGGCTTGGCCGCGATGGCGCGCTCGAGGGTTTGCGGATCCGGCGCCGCACGGGCGGCATCGAGAAAACCGGCATGCACCCGCAGATGGCGCAGTTCGGGGCGTTCGCGCAGCGGCGGCGGCAGCGCCGCGAGCAAGGCCTCCGCCTGGGCGTAGCGCCCCTGCAGCACCAGCAGCTTGGCGACATCCAGCGGAATCTGCGGGTCGTCCGGCTCCGCGAGCGCCGCCTGCGCCGCGAGCGCGGCGGCACGTTCGGTATCGCCCGATTCGAATGCTTTAAGTGCCGTCGCGCGCAGCTCGCCGGCGGGACCGCCGAGGTGCTTGCGCAAAAACGCGCGCAGGCCGGCCTCCGACTCCGCGCCATGCAGCGTGTCCACGACCTTGCCGTGACGGTACACCTTGGTCGTCGGAATGCTGGTCACGCCCTGGTCGCGCGCCAGCCGCCCAAGGTCGTCGGTATTGAGCCGCACCAGCAGGAACCGGCCGCGGAACTCCTCGGCCAGGCGCAACAGCCGTGGCATGAGCATCCGGCACGGTCCGGCCTGCGGCGACCAGTAATTGACCACCACCGGTCCTTTCCCGGAATTGGCAAGCACCAACGCGCGGAAATTATCCGCGGTGGCGTCGAATACATAGGTGGGTTCGGTCATAGGCGGCCTACGATACCGAAGCCGGTGGCGCCGGAACAAGGCCAAGTGCGATATATTTGTCTGCGTGCCGGACACCAACCTCAAGTTCCGCTTTCCCTGGCGCGACGGCAACCGCTTCGAGCTGCTGATCGACGGCCGGCGCTTCTTCCCGCGCATGCTCGAGGCCATCGCGGCCGCGCAGCGCCATGTGCTGCTCGAGATGTACCTGGTCGAATCCGGCGCCGTGACGACGCGCTTCATCGATGCGCTGGTGGCCGCGGCGCGGCGCGGTACCGGCGTGAAACTCCTGCTCGACGATTACGGTGTGCGCGCGCTGCACCGCGATGACCGCCGGCGGCTGCGCGACGGCGGCGTGGAGCTCGCCTTCTACAACCCGCTGCAAGGGACCAAGTTGCTCGGCAACATCTTCCGCGACCACCGCAAGCTGCTGCTGGTGGACGACCGGGTGGCATTCGTGGGCGGCGCCGGCATCACCGATGAATTCGATCCGCCAGCCGATCCCGCCAGCGTCTGGCGCGAAACCATGGTGGAAATACGCGGGCCGGTGCTCACCGACTGGCAGGCGCTGTTTCTGGAGGTGTGGAATCGCCAGGCCCGCGAGCCGGCGACGCTGCCGCTGTCGTCCCCGCCGCCGGCGGGGTCGAGCCGCGGGCGCGTGACCTTCACGCGCGGCCTGTTGGCGCAGGAGATCAAGCACTCGCTGTTCGCGCGCCTGCGCGGCGCGCACGCGCGGGTGTGGCTCGCCACGGCCTATTTCTTCCCGCCCTGGAAGGTCCGGCGCCTGCTGCGCGCCGCGGCGCGGCGTGGCGCGGACGTGCGCCTGCTGCTGCCCGGGCCGGTCACCGATCATCCGGCGGCGCGCCACGCCGGGCGGCACCTGTATCACGGGCTGCTGCGCCACGGCGTACGCATCTTCGAATACCAGCCGCGCTTCATGCACCAGAAGGTGGTGCTGTGCGACCACTGGGCCACGATCGGCTCGACCAACCTCGACCGCTGGAACCTGCGCTGGAACCTCGAAGCCAACCAGGAGATCGCTGATCCCGCGTTCGCGCGCGCGGTACAGGCGATGCTCGAAGACGATTTCCGCGACGCCGTCGAGTACCGCTTCGAGGAGTGGCAACGGCGCCCGTGGTACGCGCGCGCCGCTGAATATGCCTGGGGCGTGGTGGCCATGTGGGCCGAGCGGCTGAGCCGGCGCAAGGACGCCTACTGAAGCCGCCGGTACCCGCGGTTTCTATGGCTTTTCCCGTGGCCGCGGCGCGCGCCTGTTATACTGGCGCCAGTCTGTAACCGCTCTCTGCTGTCCATGGAATCCGCGCGCGACCTCTTTTCCTACCGCAAGTACTGGGCGCACCGCTTCGGGCCGGCGCCGGTACTGCCGATGTCGCGTGCCGAAATGGCCGCGCTCGGCTGGGACGAGTGCGACATCATCCTCGTCACCGGCGACGCCTACGTGGACCATCCCAGCTTCGGCATGGCGCTCGTCGGGCGCGTGCTCGAAGCCCAGGGTTTCCGCGTCGGCATCATTGCCCAACCCGACTGGCGCTCGGCCGAGGCGTTTCAGGCGCTCGGCCGGCCGAAGCTCTTTTTCGGCATCACCGCCGGCAACATGGATTCCATGGTCAACCGCTACACCGCCGACCGCAAAATCCGCTCGGACGATGCCTACACCCCCGGCGGCGCAGGCGGCCAACGCCCCGACCGCGCCGTGATCGTCTACGCGCAACGCGCGCGCGAGGCGTACAGCGACACGCCGATCGTCATCGGCGGCATCGAGGCGAGCCTGCGGCGTATCGCGCACTACGACTACTGGTCCGACACCGTGCGCCGCTCGCTCCTGCTCGACGCCAAGGCCGATCTGCTGGTCTATGGCAATGCCGAGCGCCAGATCGTCGAGATCGCGCATCGTCTCGCGGCCGGCGAACCGATCGACGCCCTCACCGGCATCCGCGGCACTGCCTTCGTGCGCACTGCCATTCCCGCCGGCTGGGAGGTTATCGATGCCTCGGAAATCGACGTCCCGGCCACCCAGGTGACACGGCCGTCGCCGGGCGCGGCGCCGCAGCCGGCCGTCGTCCGGTTGCCGGCGTTCGACGACGTCAAAGGCGATCCGGTGCGCTACGCGCATGCCTCGCGGGTCATGCACCTCGAAACCAATCCGGGCAACGCGCGCGCGCTGGTGCAGCACCATGGCGGGCGTCAGGTCTGGCTCAATCCGCCGCCGATCCCGCTGACCACGAAAGAACTCGACCGCATCTACGAGCTGCCGTACACGCGCCGCCCGCATCCGGCCTACGGCGACGCCAAAATTCCGGCCTACGAGATGATCCGGTTTTCGGTCTCGATCCAGCGCGGCTGCTTCGGCGGCTGCACCTTCTGCTCGATCACCGAACACGAGGGCCGCATCATCCAGAACCGCTCCGAGGAATCGGTGATGCGCGAGATCGAAACCATCCGCGACACCGTCCCCGGCTTCACCGGCGTGATCTCCGACGTCGGCGGACCGACGGCCAACATGTACCGGCTCGCATGCAAGCACCCCGGGATCGAGGCCGCCTGCCGCAAGCCCTCGTGCGTCTATCCGCGGGTCTGCCAGAACCTCAACACCGATCACTCGGCGCTGATTCACCTCTACCGCCGCGCGCGCGCCGTGCCGGGCGTGAAGAAGGTGCTGGTCGCCTCCGGCGTGCGCTACGATCTCGCGATCCGCGCGCCGGACTACGTGCAGGAGCTGGTGGCGCACCACGTCGGCGGCTATCTCAAGATCGCGCCGGAACACACCGAGGAGGGGCCGCTCAGCAAGATGATGAAGCCCGGCATCGGTACCTACGACCGCTTCAAGGAGCTGTTCGACAAGTACACGCAGCAGGCCGGCAAGCAGCAGTACCTGATTCCCTATTTCATCGCTGCGCATCCGGGCACGACCGACGCGGACATGCTGAAGCTCGCGCTGTGGCTGAAGCAGCACGGTTTCCGCGCCGACCAGGTGCAGACGTTCCTGCCCGCGCCGATGGCGGCCGCGACGGCGATGTACCATTCGGGCAAGAACCCGCTGCACAAGGTGACGTACGCCAGCGAGAACGTGGCGATACCGAAGGGCCTCAAGGTGCGGCGCCTGCACAAGGCGTTCCTGCGCTACCACGACCCGGCCAACTGGCCGATGCTGCGCGCGGCCTTGCGGCGCATGGGGCGCACCGATCTCATCGGTTCGGGCAGGCACCAGCTCATCCCGACCTGGCAACCGGCGGGCCTGATGACGCCGGCGGCGCCGGGCCGGGGCAAACGGTTTTTGACTCAACACACCGGTTTGCCGCCGCACCCGGATGTGCCGGTGTCGCGGCAGACAGGACGTCGAGAGCGGCCGCCGGCGGCGAGCCCGCCGGGGTCGCGCAGACCGAAAGCTGCGAAACCGCCGGTACGCCGGCACACGCGCAGCCGTCACCCCTGAGAGCTTGCCTGCGGGGCAGCGAAACAGTGACGGATGTCACTTTCCTGCCGGCGCCCAAGGGGCATTTCGATGGTATTGCGACGACTCACCGGCCACGGAACCTGGCGGCGCTCGAAACCCGCAATAAATAAGGTGGCACAACCAATTCCCTTCGAATCTTAACCTGACGTACCGCCTTACACGCATAAACCATGTGGTATAGGATTTGCTCTCTATTTCTAGATAACGCAAAAACGTTCGGACGCTTCCCGCGTGCGAGCCGCATCCCTCCCGTCGCAAACCGGCGACCGGACGGGCGGCCGCGGCGGAAGCTAAGCGAGGCGCGATACCCGACATGACCTCCGGCCACGCTGCTGTTCGTCCCGCGCGCCGGCGCCGCTTCGGCGCCGGCGGCGGTTTTGCCGCGCTGCTCGCGCTCATGGTGCTGCTCACCGGCCTCGGCGTGCTCTACATGGACACCACCGAGACACGTCTCGAAAAGCTCGTCAACGAGCATATGGCCAAGATCGAACTCGCGACGCGCATGCACCACGCCGCGCGCGAACGCACCATCCATCTGCAAAAGATGATTCTGCTCACCGACCCGTTCGAGCGCGACGAGCAGTGGGTGCAGTTCAACAACCG
>CAKKQL010000074.1 GCA_919902095.1 Acidiferrobacterales bacterium | reverse complement strand
TGGCGTTCGCGTTCATGTGGATTTCAAGACGGAAATACTCCTGGCGCGCGTTCGTGGGCGTGTGTGCGCTCGGGGTCGGCGCGCACATCGTCGGCGATGTCATCACCGCCTTCGGCACCATGATCTTCGCGCCGTTCACCGACTGGCGTGCGCAGATTCCCGCGACCTTCATCATCGACCCGTACTTCACCGCCATTCTGGTCGCCGGCCTCGCGGCCTCGGCCATCTGGAAAGTCGCGCGCAAACCGGCCGTCATCGGGCTGGCGGTGCTCGCCGCCTATGTCGGTTTCCAGGGCATCCTGCATCAGCGCGCCGTCACCGTCGGCGCGGCCTATGCCGCGAGTCGCGGTTTGAACGCGGCCGAGGTGTCGGCGCTGCCGCAGCCGTTCTCGCCGTTCAACTGGATGCTGGTGGTGGAGGAAGGCAACACCTACCACCTGAGCTACGTGAGCCTGATGCGCGCTACGCTGCCCGAGACCCTGCCGGACGACGCCCTCTGGCTCAAGCGCGTTAACGCCTCCTATTTTCCGACGGCCCAGGCCGCCTGGTTCCAGGTGCCGCGCTACGGCGATACGCCGATGGAGGCCGCGCTCGCCGAGCGCGTGTGGCATTCGGAGAGCTTCGCGCGCTTTCGGCGCTTTGCGCTCTTTCCCGCGGTCTATCGCGTGGACACCGGGCGCAATAAAACCTGCGTGTGGTTCAACGACCTGCGCTTCGCGCTCATCGGGCGCGACATGCCGTTTCGCTACGGCGCGTGCCGCGACGGGGCGGATGCGGCCTGGAAAGTTTATCGGCTGCTGAACGGCGATGACGGGCGGGAGATTCTGGACGCTATCCGCGTCGAGGGCTGACGCAACAACCTAGCTCATATCCAGCGGGTCCACGTCAAGCGACCAGCGCACGCGCTTGGCCGCCGGCAACGTGGTGATCTGCTCCCGCCAGCGCGCGAGAAAATCGTGCAGGCGCGCGCGCTTGCCGGACTGCACCAGCAGTTGCGCGCGCCAGCGTCCGGCCCGGCGCTCCATCGGCGCGGGCGCCGGGTCGTAAAGTCGCACCGCGTCGTGCCCGCAATGTTCCGCCGCTGCCTGCGCGGCGCACAGGAAATTCAGCGCCGCCGCCGGCTGCGGCGATTCGGCGCGCAGCAGCGCCAGATGCGCATACGGCGGGTACTCGGCCTCGCGCCGCTCGGTGAGCGCATAGTCGGCGAAGCCGGAAAAATCGTGGCGCACGAGCGCCGCGAAGATCGGATGCTCCGGATGCCAGGTCTGGATCAGCACCTGTCCGGGCTTGTCGGCGCGCCCGGCGCGCCCGCCGACCTGCAAAATCTGCTGGAACAACCGCTCCGGGGCACGGAAATCGGCGCCGTACAGGCCCTGGTCGGCGTTGAGCACGCCGACGAGCGTCACGTTCGGAAAATCATGGCCCTTGGAGAGCATCTGCGTGCCGACGAGGATATCGGCCTCGCCCGCGTGCACGCGCCGGATTTTTTCCTCCAGCGCGCCCTTGCGCCGCGTGCTGTCGCGGTCGATGCGCTCGATGCGCGCGGCCGGAAACAGGCGCGCGAGCGCCTGCTCCACGCGCTCGGTGCCGGCGCCGAGCGCGTGCAGGTTGGCGCCTTGGCACGCCGGACAACGCTCGCTGAGCGGCTGCTCGGCGCCGCAGTGATGGCACAGGAGCTGGTCGCGGCGCTGATGGTAGGTAAGGCGCGCATCGCAGCGCTTGCACGGCGCGGTCCAGCCGCAGTCGTGGCACATCCACGCCGGCGCGAAACCGCGGCGGTTGAGAAACAGCAGGCTCTGCTCGCCGCGGTCGAGGCGCGCGCGCAACTGGTCCACCAGCGGCGGTGACAGGCTGTCGTGCGCCTTGAGGCGGCGCATGTCCAGCAGTTGCACCGCCGGGAAACCGGCCGCGCCGGTGCGCTCGGGCAGTTCCAGCAGGCGGTAATTTCCCTGGCGCACGTTGTAAAGACTCTCGAGCGAGGGTGTGGCGCTGCCGAGCACGATCGGGATTTTCTCGCGCGCGGCGCGCATCACCGCCACGTCGCGCGCCGAATAGCGAAAGCCGTCCTGCTGCTTGTACGAGCTGTCGTGCTCCTCGTCGACCACGATGAGGCCGGGGTGCTTGAGCGGGGTAAACACCGCCGAGCGCGTGCCGATGACAATCGGTGCGCGCCCCACCGCCGCCTGCTGCCAGGCGCACAGCCGCTCGGTATCGCTTAAGCCCGAATGCAGTACCGCGACCGGGACGCGGAAGCGGCGCGCAAAACGGCCGACGAGCTGCGGCGTGAGCCCGATCTCGGGCACCAGCACCAGCGCCTGCCGGCCGCGTGCCAGCACGCTATCGATGGCGGCCAGATAAACCTCGGTCTTGCCGCTGCCGGTGACTCCGTGCAGCAGCAAGCACTGAAACCCGTCCGCCTGCGCGATGGCGTCCACCGCGACGCACTGCGCCGCATTGGGCGCGGGCGGCGTCTGTGCCTCCGGCGATGGGGCCTGCAGGCAATCGTGCGGGTGAGCACTCACCCATCCACGCAACTGCAGGATTTTGACGCCGGCGGACCAGCGCACCGAAACCGCCGCGAGCGCCTCGGGCACAAGCCCCGCGGGCGCGGCGCGCAGCGCCTCCAGCAGTCGCCGGCGCAACGGCGCGCGCGCAAGCGCGTCGTCCGCGAGCGCGTGCTCACCGGCGGGCGTGAGCCGCCAGACCACGCCCTGCGCGGCATCCGGCCGCCGCCCCTGGCGCAGCAGCGCCGGCAACGCGGCAAAAATAACCTCGCCGGGCGCATGATGGTAATAGTCCGCCGCCCAGCGCAGCAGTTCGAGCATGCCTTGCGGCAGCAGCGACACGGCGTCCAGCACCTGGCCGATGCGTTTGAGTTTTTCCCGCGGCAGCGTGCTTTTTTCGATGATGCCGGTGACAAGGCCGATCATCTGGCGTTTCGGCCCGAAGGGAACGCGCACCCGCGCACCGATGACCGGCGCGGGCGAATTTTCGGGAGGGAGGTAATCGAATAACCGCTCGAGCGGCGCCGGCACCGCCACTTGATAAATACGCGCAACCACAGCCATGGCGCGACTCTATCAAACTCCTCCATCCCGGGAGTCGGCGCGCACGTGAAACATCACGGCTTCACGTTAAGAGACTGGGAACAATAAGCGGCTAACCCGTTGTTACGGAAAGGACTGCGGGATATTCACAAAAACTGTGGATAACGTTGTTAATTCATGCCTTGAAATATTTTTCCGCATGCCGGATGCCGGCGCCATTGTTAGGTTGACTAAAAATTAATCTGCCAAACAAATTTACGTCAATACAACAAGTTACACCTGGATTGGCTATGTTGCCGGTGGTACTTAAAAACCGATTGCGGTCTATTTTGCAGCCTGAAACGGCATGTGCATAAACATTATGCAGCGACCGCCGGTGACCTCTGTTTTGACAGGGCTTATTGCACCTTCCGCCTGCCGGATGTCCGCACGCTTCCACCCCGGCACCCGATCTGTGATTGCCTGGCTGCGGGAATGAATCGATAAAAATTCCCGCGGTTTCTGATACCGTAGCGTGCAAAGTCGGAAGTCGTTGGACGTGCACACCCCAGCACCCCGTCGTGGCCGTACATCCCCGCACACTGGAGAAATGACATGAACGCATGCGAGATCGCGAAACAGTATGCACCGCTGGCCGGGCGCCTGCTGATCGCCAATATCTTCATCATCGCCGGCTACAACAAGATCGTCGGCTTTGCCGGCACGGCGGGCTACATGGCGTCCAAGCTGGGTGGACTCGACCCGACGCTCGTCAAGATCCTGCTCGTGGCCACCATCCTGATCGAACTCGGCGGCGGGCTGCTGATCCTGATCGGCTGGCAGGCGCGGCTTGCCGCCACCGCAATCCTGCTCTGGATGGTTCCCGTGACTTTGATTTTTCACGCCTACTGGGGCCTGCCGGCCGACCAACTGCAGGCGCAGATGATCCAGTTCCAGAAAAACCTCGCCATCATGGGTGGCCTGCTGTACATCGTCGGCTTCGGTCCCGGCGCCTTCAGCCTGGGTCGGGACAAGTGCTGACGGTATAACGACCTCAGCTGCGGCCGTAGACCGGCAGCGCCGCGCCACTGATGGCGCGCGCAGCGTCCGAGGAAAGAAACAGGATGACATCGGCAATCGCTGCCGGTGCCACCCACGTGGTGAAATCGGCATCCGGCATGTCGCGCCGGTTCTGCGGCGTGTCGATAGTGCCAGGCAGTACGCAATTGACGTTGATCCCCTGATCCTTGAGCTCCTGCGCCAATGTCTGCGTGAGGTAGATTACCGCGCCCTTCGAGGCGCCGTAGGCACCAAGGCCGGCCACGCCCGCGAGTGCGGCGCGCGCGCCGACGTTGACGATGCGCCCGCCACCCTGGCGAATCAGGTGCGGAATCACGGCGCGGCAGGCGTGCAAGGTCGTATTCAGATTGATGCGAAACATCCGCTCCCAGTCGGCCAGCCCGCCCTCGTGCAGCGTGGTGCCGCCGGCAAAGCCGCCGATGGTATTGACCAGCACGTCCACGCGCCCGAAATGTGCCAGTGCCGCTTCGACCGCTTTTGACGCCTGCGACGCTTCGGCAAGATCCATCCCGTTCACCAGCAGAACCTCCGCGGACGCAGAATAGATTTGGCCCAATCTCCCGGTTGACCGGTCAACGAGCGCCCGTTTCGCGCCGGCGCGCGCGAACGCCTGCGCCACCGCCTGGCCGAGATTGCCGACCGCGCCGGTGATGAGAACGACTTTGTCCGAGAGATTCGGCATGCATGAACTCCTTGGTTTCCGGCGTGCGTGGACGGCGGCCACATTTTAGCGCAGACGCCGGCGCGCACGCAGACGGGTCGTGCGCACACACGCGCTATTCACGGGCAAAAACTACGGTCAAGCCGCAACTGGAAGAGTAACGATTTGCTGCGGAGGACTGGATTAATGATGCACGCGCCGCACCCGCGCTGCCGAGCACTTCTTCAGACCCCAGCTCGACTGTTGCAGCCAGATGAGCAGGTCCTCGGCACTCAGGGGGCGGCTGATGTAGAGGCCCTGGCCGCCGTCGCAGCCGAGCGCCTGCAGACGACGCAGCACCTCCTCGGTCTCCACGCCCTCGGCGACTACCTCGAGGTCGAGGTGGTGCGCCAGGTCGATACTGGCGTGGACGATGGCGGCATCGTTTTCGTTGCGCGCCATGGCGGTCACGAACGAGCGGTCGATCTTGATGACGTCCACCGGCAGACTCTTGAGGTAGGCGAGCGATGAATAGCCGGTCCCGAAATCGTCGATCGCGACCTTGAGTCCCATCTCGGACAGGCGCACGAGCGTCTCTTGGGCGCGTTCGCGTTCGCTCATCAGGGCGCTTTCGGTGACCTCGATCTCAAGCCGCTGCGGGTTGACCTGGTGCGCGGCGAGCTGCTCGGCGACGGTATCCACCAGCTGCGGATCCTGCAGGTCGCGCACCGAGAGGTTGATCGACACCGTGACCGGAATGTCCAAATCCTGGAGCGCGCGACACTGCTGCATGGCCGCGGCCAGCACCCACGGCGTCAACGCGCGCAGCAGGCCGGTCTGCTCCATGAGCGGGATGAACACGTCCGGCAGCACCAGTCCGTCGCGCGGATGCTGCCAGCGCACCAGCGCCTCCACGCCCGTGACCTCGCTGGTGGCGAGACTGATCTTGGGTTGGTAATAAACCACGAACTGACGCTTTTCGAGCGCCTGCCGCAGCTCGCCCAGGAGCGTGAAGCGCGAGGGGCTGTGGCGGTCGAGCTTGGGGTCGTAGAAGGCATAGCCGTTGTTCACACGCTTGGCGGCGTACATCGCCACGTCGGCGCGCTGGATCAGGGTATGCGTGTCCACGCCGTGGTCCGGGTGAAGCGCGATGCCGATGGACGCGCCGACGGTGAGGCTCTGCTCCTCGACCAGGAACGGGTCGTGCAGCGCCTGCAACAGCAGCTTGGCGGCCGTGGCCGCCTGCCGGCTGTCGATGGCCGGCAGCAGCAGTGCGAACTCGTCGCCGCCCATGCGCGCGATAAGGTCGGTTTCGCGCAGGCGGCTGTGCAGACGGCCCGCGACCTGCGCCAGCAACAGGTCGCCGACGTGATGCCCGAGGGTATCGTTGATCTCCTTGAAATGGTCGAGGTCCATGATGAACAGCGCGAACGGCTGGCGGTCGCGCCGCGCCGTGGCAATGGCATGGGCAAGCTGTTCCTGGAAGAAGGCGCGGTTGGACAGCTGCGTGAGCGGATCGGTGAAGGCGAGCGCCTCCATATTCTGGTAAAGCCCGTGCAGCCGCG
>CAKKQL010000073.1 GCA_919902095.1 Acidiferrobacterales bacterium | reverse complement strand
GCAAGCAGGACGCCGCCAAGCTCCTCGGCTGGGGCCGCAACACCCTCACGCGCAAGCTCAAGGACCTGCACCTCGAATAGCGGGGAACGGCGCCCTAGCCGGCGCGCACCAGGCCGTGGTGCGCGTAGATGGCCGCCGCCTCCGGTCCCAGGAGAAAATCGCGCGCGGCGCCGCCCCACCCCCCGCCGTCGCCGATCATCGCCAGGTGGTAGTCGCTGATCACGTTCCCCGGCGCCGGGCGATCCGGCGCTCCATCCAGCGGCACGATCTCGAAATACTCCGGAAAGATGCGCGTGTAGCGCAACGCCAAATGATAGTAGAGACACGCCGCGTCGACGCACCCATCGGCCAGCGCCTGCGGCGCCTCGCGGTGGTGGATGCGCTCGCCGTGGACCACGTTCGGTCCCGCGACGAAATCCGTGCCGATGCCGGCGGCATGCGCGAGCGCGCGCAGCGTGCGCGCGTACACCTCGTGGCTCGCGGTCTCGGTCCGCGGATTGGAGAGAAACAGCCGCACGTCGGCGCGCGCCAAATCCGCGACCACACGGATGCCTTTCGGATTTCCTTTGCGTACCAGCAGCACGTTGCCGCGCGAACGCATGAACGGAACGTGACCGGCGGCGCGGCCCGCGGCCACGACGCGGTCGAGAATCCCGGGCGGACTGATGAACAGGTGCGGCGCTGCGCGCAGACGCAGGTTGCCGAGGTCGAGGCCGCCGGCGGCCAACAGATCGAGCAGCACCGACGGCGGCATGGTGGCATAGAACACGTCCTGCGCCTGCGGATGCAGGACTAGAAAACGCCGCAGACACTCCGCGAGCGCCATGTGGTGGTTGCCGTCTGAGAACACCACCAGCCGCGCGCGCGCCGGGTCGCCGTGAAAATCGAGCACCAGGTTGGAAAGCGGCTGCGACCAGCGCGGCGTCGGATCCGCGCCGCCGGCTCGTTCCGGCGGCCAGTCGAGCGGTTCAGAAACCAAGGCGGGAGAAATCGGCCGTCATGGCCAGCACGGTCACGCACCCGGCCAGCACCGCGAATGCGATCCAATAGCGGCGGGCGTATTTCCGGCCCGCCTCCGGCAGGCGCGCGTACGGCGGGAAGCTCAGCAACGCCCAGAAGGTGCCTTCGCTCACCCCGCGCGCCTGCTCGTAATGGTGCTTCACCATCAGCCGGTAGTAGACCAGCACGTAGGCATCGAGCAAAACGACCACCCACAACAGCG
Organism: Acidiferrobacterales bacterium; assembly: GCA_919902095.1. The sequence continues at coordinate 8,998 of CAKKQL010000073.1, read as the reverse complement.
TCTTGAGTGCGGACGGCACGTTCAGGAGACGCGCGCGGGTGGCGGCGTGTTGCCGGCCAAGCGCTCGAGCAACCGCTGGCTGGGGATGTGGATGTGATGATTCTCGACGCGCACCACGCCCTGGCGGCGCAGGTCGCTCAGCACGCTGGTCACCGTCTGACGGCTGGTGCCGATCATGTCGGCGATGTCCTGGTGGGTGAGGTCGATGTCCAGACAGACGTCCTCGGTCACCAGACGCTTCCCGTAGCGCGCGCTCAGGCGGATCAGCAGCTTGACGACGCGCGTGGTCACGTCGTCGCTGGTGAGATTGAGCAGCATGTCGCCGAGCGTGCGCAGTCGGCACGACAGCAGGTCGATCACCCGCATGGCGGTGTCGGGATGGCTGGCAAGGAACGCCTTGAAGTCCGGCTGCGGGATGGACAGCACCGTCGAGTCGGCGCAGGCCTCGGCATACACCTCGCGCTGGCCGGCGCGCGGCATCTCGGCCAAGCCGAAGATCTCGCCCGGGAAGCAGAACCACAGGATCACCTGCTTGCCGAGCGGCGACAGCGCGAAGATCTTCACGCGCCCATGCTTGAGAATGTAGACGTTGTTGCCCGGCGACCCGGCCTGGAAAACCGGCGCCTGGCGGCGGAACGTCCGGGTTTCGGCCAAGGCCAGCAGCGCAGCGTGGTCTTCACACCTGAGTTTGCCGAGAAAATCAGACGGCGGGATAAACCACAGGTTGTGCACGGTACTTTCCCCGCAGGGTGGGTGATGTCGGCCAGCCGACAGACGCGTCCGTGCCATGAAATATGATGCCATCCAGATAAAGGATTTTACTTCGGACGTCAACGTCGTTTATCGCTCAGACGGAAGAGCGGCGCAGTTCGTGGCAGCTAAGGCTTATGGATCAACCTATTAACCATTAGGGGGTTATACATGGCAAGCAACGGCAAGGGCGCGGCGACGCTTCCGGCGGCGGACGGGCCGCTCGGCTATCTGACCAACAACATCCGCGCCAGCGGGCGCAATCCCACGCGCGTGCTGGCCGGATTCATCGCCGCGTGGGCGATGTTTGCGCTGATCATTTGGGTGTTCCCGATACCCGCCGGCCTCAAGCCCGAGGGTATGGCGGTGCTGGCGATTGTGGTATGGGCGAGCCTGATGTGGGTATCCGAGGCGATGCCGGTCGGCATCACTGGTATCTCCATTCCCTTGCTGCTGATCCTGACGCACGCCCTCCCGTGGACGAAGGGGCCGCCGCTTGAGCAGGTGTTCGTCGGCTTCACCCGCCACGTGGTGTGGCTGGTGCTGTTCGCATTCCTGGTCGGCGCCATCATGCAGTTGCTCAAGCTCGACCGGCGCATCGCGCTGGGAATACTGGACAAGATCAAGGCCTCCAATGTCGGGCGCGTCATCTGGGGCTTCTTTGGCGTCAACCTGATCCTGTCGTTCTTCATCCCCGCGGCGGTGGCGCGCTCGGCGACCGTAATGCCCATCATCCAGGGTGTCACCAACCTGCTCGGCGATTCGGAACGCGAGCGCGACGCCAAGAAGGCGATCGTCATCCAGACGCTGGTGTACGGCAGCATGATCACCGGCATGTTCATCATGACCGCGCACCTGCCGAACCTGATCCTGGTGGACCTGTTCGGCAAGAACGGCTTCCAGATCGGCTACCTCGACTGGATGCTGTTGCAGTTCCCCTACCTCGGCATGTTCGCGCTCACGCAGTGGTGGATCCGCTACCACTTCAAGACCGCGGGCGTGGACATCGCCGGCGGCCACGCCGCGATCCACAAGATGCACAAGGACCTCGGCAAGATGTCGAACAGCGAGTGGCTGCTGGTGGCGATCTTCACCGGCGTCGCGCTGGTGTTCGCCATGGGCAAGGGCAGTCCGATCTACCAGCTGCACAAGTTCCAGCTCGGCATCATCGGCCTGATTGGCATCCTGGTGCTGTTCACGCCAGGACTGTTCCGGTTCAAGTGGAAGGAGGTCCAGGACCGCACCATGTGGGGCACCTTCCTGCTGCTCGGCGGCGCCATCACGCTCACCGGCGCCATGAGCAAGTCGGGGCTGGCCCTGTGGCTCGCCGACCTGATCCACGGCGTGGTCACCGGGCATAGCTGGTGGATGGTGCTGCTGATCATGATGGCCGGTACCCACATCGTGCGCATCGGCATGCTGTCCAATGTCGCTGCCATCACCATGCTGGCGCCGATTCTGTTCGAGCTCGGCAAGCAGCTCGGCCTGCACCCGGTAGCGTTCACCATGCTGGTCGCCGACACCGACACCTTCGCCTACCTGCTGCCAACCCAGATCACGGCGGCGGTGATCGCCTACGGCACCGAGACCTTCAGCACCGCCGATTACGCCAAGGCCGGCTGGGTCTCGATCCTGATCGCGATCGCCTACGGCATCGTCATCATGGCGCCGTGGTACGCGTTCCTCGGCATGCCGGTGTGGGACCCGGCCGCGGCCTGGCCGTTCGGCGGCAACGGCTAATAAGTAGTTTCTAAGTAGTTGCCGCCCGGCGGCGCGCGCCGCCGGGCGTTCCCCCAACATATCGATGGAGATGTACACGTCATGAAAAAGATGTCCGATGCCGAGCTGAAACAGAAGCTCGGCGATTACATCGCCCCCCCGGGCCTGTACCAGCAGACCAAGGACCTGCCGTTTCTTGGCAAGGTCAGTTGCAACGTCGAGAGCATCACCGCCGGCTCGTGGCAGGAGATTGTGATCGACTACGAACTCGGCGCTTCGGGCATGGCCGACGGCTCGTGGTTCAAGGCCACGTTCCGCTTCTATTCCGACTGGGCGCTGTTCCAGAACACCGACCCCAAGGGCGCGAACTACATCTCGGCCGAGTACCATGCCAGCCCCACGTTGCCGGGCCAGAGCCCGGCGACGGTGCAGAAGCTGAGTGTGCGCTTCGACCAGAAGGGCCACGAGCGCCCGTTCCAGAAGGCGGTGATCGTGGACACCTTCGACGGCTACCTCAAGGCCGGCGATCACATCGTCATCCGCCTCGGCGACCGCCGCTTCGGCGGCGCCGGCACGCGCGTGCAGACCTTCGTCGAGCAGAACTTCAAGATTCGCTGCTACGTGGACCCGCTTGGCACCTCGCGTTTCGCGGCCGTAAATCCCGACCTCGTCATCCAGATCGTGCCGGGCGTGCCGGCGCAACTGCAGTGGGCCGGTTCGCGCATCGTGCGTCAGGGCGAAACATTCCCGCTGCGCGTGCGCGCCGAGGACGAGTGGGGCAACACCTGCTGGAACCGGGGCGAGCAGGTCGAGATCACCGCGACCCTGAATGGAAAGCAAGTGTACGGGAAAAAGGCGACGCTCGCGGCGGAGGGCTGGGCGGTGCTGCTGCTCGCAGATCTGCCGGCCCAAGACGCCGGCGAACTCGCCGTCACCGCGCGCCTGCCGGCGCATCCGTGGGTCAAGCCGCAGACGTTCTATGTCACGGTTGAGAAAAACCTCGACGTGCCGCGCATCTATTACTGCGACCTGCACGTGCACTCCGAAGACACGATCGGCACCAACTCCACCGTCTACAACCTCACCTACGGCCGCGACGTCACCGGCCTCGATATCCTGGCGTTCGCACACAACGACTTCAACATCACCACCGAACGCTGGAACAAGACCGTGGAACTGATCCGCGACATCAACAAGGCGGGCAATTTCGTCGCCTTCCCGGGCACCGAGTGGTGCGGCAGCTCGTGCGCCGGCGGCGACCACAACGTCGTGTTCCTGCACGGCGACACGCCCGAGTTCCCGTTCCTCAAAACCGGCGAACACGTGCGTTCGGTGGACTGGAACGAGGACACCAAGGGCAGCCAGGTCGAACCCGGCGCCTGGCCGCTGGAAGAACTGTGGGCCGCCTACGCCAAGGACCCGGAGGGACACCTGCTGATCCCGCACGTCGGCGGGCGACGCTGCATCCTCGACTGGCACTACCCGAAACTCGAACGGCTGATCGAGATCGGTTCGAGCTGGGGCCACTTCGGCTGGCTCTATCAGGAGGCGATGGAACGCGGCTACAAGATCGGCGCCAGCATGGCCGGCGACGAGCACCGCGGCCGCTGCGGCGGCGGCGTGCCGGGCACCGCGGTATTCGGCACCAAGGGCGGCATGTCGGGCGTGATCGCTCCGGCGCTCGCGCGTGAAGCGGTCGCCAAGGCGCTGCGCGCGCGCCACACCTTCGCCTCCACCGGCGAGCGTACCTTCGGCCTCACGCGGTGCGGCAAGCACATCATGGGCGATGAGTTCACGCACAAGGGCAAGGCAACGCTCGAGTACCGCTTCCTCGGCGACGCCGGCTGGGACGAAATCGTAGCCTGTGACCACGGCGGCCCCTTCTGGCGCCGGAATTTCCAGGAAGAACTCGGCTATTCGGCGCGCAAGGTGCGGCTGCGCTGGGGTGGGGCGCGCGTCAAGGACCGTTACCGCTGGGCGGTATGGAAGGGCACCATCACCATCACCAACGCCGTGATCAACGACTTCAGCGGGCGCGGCTTCGAACACCTCGAGGAAACCTGCTGGCGCGAGTCAGCTACGACGGTCGGCTTCAGAAGCGACACCTACGGCGACGTGGATGCCATCGAGATGGATGTCTCGCACCTCGCCACCGCGAAAATCCGCGTCGAGGGCACGATCGACGGCTACGTCAAGGTCGGCGACCCGCTCAAGGGCAATCCGTTCGTGCACTGCCCGAAATTCGAGTGGGAGATCACCGGCGCCGAACTGCTCGCGGGTGGCCACCTCAAAAAGGATCTGCCCGGCGTCGAGATGTTTCTGGCCTTCGAGCGCATGAGTGACAGCCCGGCGCCGCGCGATGTCGCCGGCAAGCTGGAGATCGAGCCGCGCAACGGGCCCCATGGTCACCGGCCGGTGTACCTGCTCGCCCGCCAGGTGGACGACGCCAAGGTCTGGACATCGGCGCTGTTCATCGCCTTCACCTGAGTTGTCGTGCCCCACCCGCGCCGGAATCGCGCGGGTGGGGCTCCTCCTCTTCTCCGCCGCAAGGCGGATTTTTTTGCCTGCCCAGCTTGCGCGGCGGTGCCACTGTCGTTCCCCGATTTCCGTCGTGCGCCGGTCGTCGCCTCGGCCATGGCCATTCATCGGCTACCCCATCCGGAAATCATGGAAATGCAACCGTGGTCACCTAGTCTCGATCAGACGGCGGTCGCAAACGCCGTCACCCACCGTACTTCAGGGAGGAACCGTGTCATGAATACCCGAATCATTTACACGACAGCGGCCGCGATTGCCATCGGCATTGGCGCGTTTGCGGTGCATGCCGCCGACACGCGCCCGGGGCCCGTGCGCGTCGCGCTCGCCACGTCAACGCCGCCGGAAACCAGAGTGCCGGCCATGCTGGCGCCGGAGGCCAACGCCATCACGCTCTCGGCGCCGCCGCGCGACAGCGAGGAAGAGGGCCGCCGACGCTTCGAGCCCGTGGCCGAGTACCTCTCCGGAGTTCTTGGCCGCAAGGTGGTGTACCGCCACCCGGGAAGCTGGGGCGTGTACCAGGGCGCGATGCAGAAAGGCGCCTACGACCTCGTGTTCGACGGCCCGCATTTCAACGGCTGGCGCATGGAGAAACTCGATTACAGCGTGCTGGTGAAAGTGCCCGGCGACTTCTCGCAGGCGGTGTTCGTGCGCAAGGACAGCGCTGCCACCGACATCAAGCAACTCACCGGCCGCAAAATCTGCGCGCACGCGCCGCCCAACCTCGGGACGCTCGTCGTGCAGGGCGCGTTCGACAATCCCGCGCGCCAGCCGGCGATCGTGGTCATAGACGGCTATAGCCATATCTACAAGGCATTGCTCGACGGCAAGTGCGAGGCGGCGGTGCTGCCGAAGAAACTGCTGGATAAATTCGACCACGAGCGCGGCGCCATGCGCGTCGTGTACCAGAGCAAACCGCTGCCAAACCAGGCGTTTTCCGCGGGCCCGCGGATTTCGGCCGCGGACCGGGCGCGCATCGCCGCCGCGCTGCTCGCGCCCGAGGCCGCCGCGCCGACTGCGAAACTGCGCGGGGCCTACGGCGTCGGCAAGGGATTTGTCGCGGCCAGCAATGCGGAATACGCCGGTCTCGGCGAGTACCTCAGGAACCAGTGGGGGTACTACTAATAATTTAATTAGACTTTCGGAGCACCAGCCGTACCACCGCGGACTGGCCGCGGTGGTACGGCCCTTCGTTCAAGCCGGTGATTACTTCTTCCAGTAGCAGTCGTTCACCCACCCTGAAGTCGTTACGCAGCATGTCGGCGGTGTAGAGCCTGTCCAGCTCTTGCGGCCCGCCGGTTTTGTATTCGAGCTGCTTCGGCATAAACGCTTCGAGAATCAAGACACCGCCGGGCTTGAGCGCCGCAACCATGCGCGCGTGCATCTGCGCGCGCACAGCGGACGGGAAATGGATGAAGATCGCAGCCACGACATCGAATTCATTCTCCGGCCATTTCCACGTCGTGAGGTCGGTTTGTTCAGTGCGGATTGATACGCCACGCTGCGCCGCCAACTCGCGCGCCTTGGCGAGCCCCACGGCTGACTGATCCACCGACAGCACATCCAGACCCTGCTGCGCCAGCCACACGCCGTTACGGCCCTCGCCATCGGCGACCGCCAGCGCTTTCAGGCCTGGTTTAAGAAGATGTTTTTGGCTTACCAGAAAATCATTCGGCTCGGTGCCGTAGGCAAAGCCTTTCTCGGCAAAGCAGCTGTCCCAGAACTCGCGCGACATGTTCAGTCCCGCGACGGACTGCCGCCGTGCATGACCCGGTCCTTCACGCCGAGGGGATCGGTCACGCCATAAAAGGTAACTTCCACCCCTGCGCCGCCGGCGCTCGAAAACTCGACGTCGCCGACGCCGAGCAGGCGCTGCCAGATGGTCTGGCGGACGTTGACGTTGCGCAGGTCCTGGACGCGGATGGACTGCACGTCGCGGCCGATGATGCCGCGGCAGGACTCGATGGTGTCGCCGCGGATGGTGAAGGTCCAGGCATGGCGGCGGTAAATAATCACGGCAACCAGCACCAGCAGCGGCACGCCGATCAGCGCCAGCACGATCTGCACATTGCGCCCGCCGCCGGCGGCAGCGCCTGTAACACCGAAATAAACAAACAACACGAACAGCAGGATTGCCACAAGAATGGCGAACCACTGGTTACGCAGCGCCGGGCGGGCGCGGTAGTCCTTGGTGTCCTGAACATCAGCAACTTCCGCAGCACGCTCCGCAGGTCGGTCGGCAAGATATTTAAAGTCTTTATCCATCATGCATACACGCTAGTGACAGAGTTCAGTTACCGTTGTAGCTTTGTTCAGGAACAATTTGCAAGAGTGATCTACTTGGTCGGGGTCGCTTTCTTGATCTCTTCGATGACATACTCAGAGGCTTCTCTCACACCCGTGAAGGGACCAATGTCATCAAGCCAGTAATGCCCATTTATAGCTTTTCTGGAAAGAAAAAGAATTGCTCGTTCTCTTGGAACAGACAATTTACAGTCTGGCCCTGCTCCAAACCCCGCCACCCTAATGCTGCTAGGACCATCCCCTTTATGCCATCGATGAACAGAAAAATGATAAAAGCCACCGTCTAATTTTGATTCGTATGTGGCTTCTACAATATAAGTAGCCGCACTGGCGAGCGTCGAAATGGAAGGCTCTGTATAGCCTGGCAACAGCTCACATGCCAGATTCTCTGAAGACCAGATTAAAGTGAGCGCTGCAATTACGATTAACTTCCTTCCCATGCGAATATTGTCCTGACAAAATCAATCTTTATTTAAACGACGTCAGATACTTCCTGCCAAACGAGGATATCTCTAACTACTTAGCCCCAGCCCTTATTGCCAATCTTGGCAAGTCTCCTTCCAGCCCCGACGCCCGGCGCATGATGAGGTTCTTGATCAGCGTGGCGGCATCGGTGAGCGAAAGCCCGAGATTGCGCAATTCGCGCACCCCCGGCAGATCGTTGCTGAAAAGCTGCTTGAACCCGCCGATGACGGCGAGCATCGCCATGTTTTCGCCCTTGCGCCAGCGCTCGAAGCGCCGCAGCGCGCGCATGGCGCCGATGTCTTGCTTCTGTCCGGCCGCGTCCAGTAACACCTCGGCCAAGGTCGCGGCGTCGAGGTAGCCGAGGTTCACGCCCTGCCCGGCCAGCGGATGCACGGTGTGCGCGGCGTCGCCGATGAGGGCGAGCCGTTCGGCAACGTAGGACAGGGCGTGCGCCAGCGCCAGCGGGAATGCCGCGCGCGGGCCGATGGACTGAATCTGCCCAAGCGTGTCTCCAAACGCCTGCTGCAATTGCCCAAGGAACGCGGCATCGTCGAGCGCCATCAGCTCGTCCGCGCGTTTCGTTTCGGCCGACCAGACGATGGAGCACAGATGCGGCTCCGGCAACGGCAGGAAGGCGAGCGGGCCAGTCGGCAGGAACCGCTGCCGGGCGGTTTCCTGGTGCGGCTTTTCGACAGCGACGTTGGCGACGATGGACTTCTGGCCGAGCGGCAGGCGGCGCATGGCGATGCCGGCCAGTTCGCGGATGCGCGACTGCGCGCCATCGGCGCCGACCAGCAGCTTTGCACGCAGCGTACGGCCGTCCTGAAGCGTCACGGTTGCCGCCTCGGGAGTCATATCGAGCGCGGCGATCTCGACCGGGCAGAGATAATGGACGTTGGTGAAGTGGTGCAACCGTTCGGCGAGTGCCGACTGCATCAGGCGATTCTCGATGATGTAGGCGAGACACGGCTCGCCCATTTCGGCGGCGTCGAAATGAATAGAGCCGGTGCCAGTAGAATCCCAAACCTTCATCTCGCGCACCGGCGCGATGCGATGTTTCATCGCCTCCCACGCACCGACGGCCTGGAAGATTGTAACCGAGGCGAGCGTGATAGCGCTCACGCGCAGGTCATAGCCATTCTCGGGCAGCGGCTCGGGCGGGCGGCGGTCCAGCACCGCGACCTTGAGGCCGGAGTCGCCGAGCGCGCAACCGAGCAGGCTGCCC
>CAKKQL010000072.1 GCA_919902095.1 Acidiferrobacterales bacterium | reverse complement strand
TTGAAAAACAGCCCGTATTTCGAGCAGGCTGCATTGATGCTCCGGGTCATACCGCACGTGACGGCGGAAAGCTGCTTTGCGCTGAAAGGCGGGACGGCGATTAATCTGTTCCTGCGTGATATGCCGCGGTTGTCCGTGGACATTGATCTCACGTATTTGCCGCTCAATGAATTGCGTGAAACGGCGCTGCTGAAAATCAGCGGCGCACTGGCCCGCATTGCCGCCGCGGTCAAAAAGGCGATTCCGGGCGCGAAGGTTCAGGAAGCCCGCGCCCGGGAGCCGGATCGAATCACCAAGCTGGTCGTGGCAGTTGGCCGCACAAGGATAAAAATCGAGCCAAATGAAGTCATTCGTGGCTCCGTATTCCCTGCCGAGGAGCGCGAGCTGTCGCCGCGGGCGGAGGAGATGTTCGAGCTTTCGGTCACGGCGCGGATGCTCTCGGTCGCAGATCTGTACGGTGGAAAACTGTGCGCGGCACTGGACCGCCAACATCCACGCGACCTTTTCGACGTCAAGATCCTGCTGGAGAACGAAGGGATCACGGACGAGACGCGCACGGCCTTTATCGTTTATCTCGCCAGCCACGACCGACCGATGAACGAATTGCTCGATCCTGTCCGGAAGGATATTCGGCGAATCTACGAAAGCGAGTTCGCTGGCATGACGGTTGAGGAAACCATGTATGAGGACTTGATCGCGGCCAGAGAGACATTGATTGCGATCTTGAAGAAGGAGCTCACGGATGCCGAGAAGGCGTTTCTGATCTCGCTGAAAGAAGGGCAACCGAGGTGGAGTCTCCTGGGAATCGAAGGGGTCGAGAAACTTCCGGCACTTCAGTGGAAGCTCCTGAACATCCGGAAGCTCGGGAAGGAAAAGCATGCTGAGGCGCTCGAAAAACTCCGAGCGAAACTGGGAGTGAAGTGAGGTGTATGACAGCGCCAACGATTATCTGTCTAAAGTGCCAGCCTGAGATCTGACGTTGACGCCCATAACGCCGGAACTGGAAACGGTGATGAAGACGTACGAGAAGATGTTGCAGAAGGCACGGCATGTCAGTCATATCTTCGGATACGGCGTCGGAGACGACATGGACGCGCTCCTTGCGGCATACGGGTTCGATGACGACTGAAAAGCACGAACTGGCGAGACTGCGCGCGGAGAACGCCCGCTTCATCGCGCTGCTGCAAGCCCATGGCATCGAGTGGCGACTGTCAGACCCCCCGCCAGCCCAGCCACCCATTCCGGAGTCTGAACCTTCTCGGCTGACCACGGAAGAAAAGGTCGCGCTCTTCCGCCGTCTGTTTCGTGGTCGCACCGACGTCTATCCGGTGCGCTGGGAAAGCAAGGCCGGCAAGTCGGGCTACACGCCCGCCTGCGCCAACGAGTGGCGGACCGGCGTCTGTGAGAAGCCGCGCATCAAGTGCTCGGACTGTGGCAACCGGCTGCTGATTCCGGTTACGGAGCAGATCGTCTACGATCACCTCGCCGGCCATCATACGGTCGGGGTGTATCCGCTGCTGTCTGACGACACTTGCCACTTTCTGGCGGTCGATTTCGACGAGGCCGATTGGCGCGAGGATGCCCAGGCGTTCGTGCAGTCGTGCCGTGAACTGGACGTGCCAGTCGCCTTGGAGATTTCGCGCTCCGGCAAAGGCGCACACGCGTGGATTTTCTTCGTATCAAGCATCCCGGCGCGAGATGCGCGCCGGTTGGGCACGGCGATCATTAGCCACACTTGCGCCCGGACCCGGCAGCTGAAACTTTCTTCTTATGACAGGCTTTTCCCGAATCAGGACACTATGCCCAAGGGCGGCTTCGGCAACCTGATTGCACTGCCACTGCAGAAGGAGCCTCGCGAGCGCGGATGCAGCGTCTTCGTCGATGGCGAGTTCCGGCCCCATCGAGACCAGTGGTCATACCTGGCCGCAGTGCAGCCGATGGCACCGGATGCCGTCGAATCTGTGACCCTGCGCACCACCGGTGGCGCGCATCCGCTGGACGTCACCTTCATCACAGACGAGGACCAGCAGGAGCCGTGGAAGAAGAGGTTTGCCGCCACACCGAAAAAGCCGCCGGGCCCGATTCCGAAGGCGCTCACGGTGACGCTGGCGAACCTGATCTACATTGAGAAGGCGCGACTGCCCCAGCCACTCGCCAACCGGCTGATCCGATTGGCGGCGTTTCAGAACCCGGAGTTCTACAAGGCGCAGGCGATGCGCTTCCCTGTATGGGACAAGCCGCGCGTGATCGGCTGTGCCGAGAACTACCCGAATCACATTGCGCTGCCGCGCGGATGCCTCGATGCCACCAAAGAGTTGCTGCGCGACAACGGTGTCCGCTGCGATTTGCAGGACGAGCGCTTCGTGGGTCATCGGCTTGAGGTGGCTTTCGCCGGCAGGCTGCGAATCGAGCAAGAAGCGGCCGTTGCCGCGATGCTCCATCACGACATCGGCGTGCTCTGCGCGCCGACCGCCTTTGGTAAGACGGTCACCGCCGCCGCACTGATCGCCCGACGCGGTGTCAATACGCTGGTGCTCGTGCATCGCACCGAGTTGCTAAGGCAATGGCAGGAACGATTGCAGGCCTTTCTCGAAGTCGGCAAAGGTGTTGTGGGCACCATTGGTGGCGGAAAAGCCAGGCCGACTGGCAAGATCGATGTCGCCGTGATGCAGTCGCTTTCAAGACGGGGCGAGATCAGCGAGTTGGTCGAGAACTACGGGCACATCGTCGTCGACGAATGCCATCACTTGTCGGCGTTCTCGTTCGAGGCAATCCTGAAGCGAGCAAAGGCGAGATACGTGCTCGGCCTTACCGCTACGCCGATCCGTCGTGACGGTCAGCACCCGATTACCTTCATGCAGTGCGGGCCGATTCGACACACGGCGGCCAAGCCCGAGAACGCACCACAGATCCTTACGGTCGTGCCGCGCTTTCTGACAGGACGGTTCGACCTGCTCGCCGAGGCCGGCATTCAGGATGTGTTCCGGCAACTTTCGAACGATGCCGGGCGCACGGCGGTCATTGCGACCGAGATCGAGGAATGCTTACGCCAAGGGCGTAAGGTCCTCGTGTTGACCGAGCGTATGGACCACTTGGAGGCCATCAAGGCCGTGATGGAAGGACACGTCGAGAACCTCTTCACGCTTCACGGCCGCCTGTCGAAGAAGCAGCGGTCCGAGGTGATCAGCGCGCTTGACGTCTTGCCACCCGACGCACCCCGTTTGCTGCTAGCGACCGGCAAGCTCGTCGGTGAGGGCTTCGACCACCCACCGCTGGACACACTGGTGTTGGCGATGCCGATCTCGTGGAAGGGCACGCTCCAGCAGTACGCCGGGCGTCTTCACCGGGAGCATGCGACCAAGACTGACGTCCGGATCATCGACCTCGTCGATACCGGCCATCCGGCTCTGATGCGGATGTGGGAGAAGCGGCGGCGAGGTTACCGGGCGATGGGATACGGGATTGGCGACGGAAATTGAACTTGTCGAGGAGTTCAGCAGCTGAGCACGGGCTGATGAGATTCACGTTGCAGAACGTCGGCAGCTCGAGGGTGCTGACACCATAAGGGTCCTGATACATCGAGGAGGTGTCCGGTGGAAAAGATTTCACGTGGGTATTCTGGGCCAATCGTGCGGCTGATAACGTGGGCCCATATCACGGCACTTCTTATAAACACTGCCATGGCGGTCCAAACTCGGCATTGAGAATACACGTGTTCCATGCGAGTTTTGTTAAACTAAAAAACTTAGCAAAACACCGCTTTTAATATAAAAAACTTCACAATTTTCCTAACAACGTGGCTGTTAATGGAAAAAACTCGGTAAACGCCCCAGCCGGAACTACTACTCGCCCACATGGTTTCCGCAGCGAATAGCTGCAGCCTCATTGAAGCATCCAGCCAGTCGCGTCCCGCCACGGACCTAACGTACTTAACGACGCATGGGCACAAGCCTCGGATGCAAGGCAGGGCAGAGTCATTTAATACAAGACAGTGGTTAATTCCCAACCTCTCGGCGAGGG
>CAKKQL010000071.1 GCA_919902095.1 Acidiferrobacterales bacterium | reverse complement strand
CGGTCGCGGGCTATCGGCGTTACCCCGCCGACACGCTCGCGCGCCTGCGCTTCATTCAGCGCGCGCAGGAGCTGGGGTTTACGTTGCGCGAGATCGGCGAACTGCTGATACTCGGCGGGGGTTCCTGCCGCGAGACGCAACGGCTGGCCGAGCGCAAGCGCGCCGATATCGCCGCGCGCATACACGACTTGGCGGCCATGCGCCGGACGCTCAACCGCCTCATTAAGCGCTGCGGCGCCGGCGCGCGCACGACCTGCCCGATTATCGAGAGCCTGGGCAACAAGAAGCCGTAAGCACGGGCTTACGGCTGCCGCTGTCGGTACCGGCCTCAGGGCTTGAGGTAGACGTAGCCCTCGCGCGTCTGCAATTTCCCGATCTCGGCCACGCCCGAGGGTACGATCCGGGCCTCGGGAATGACCCGCTTCGGATCAATCTTGCGAGTTTTCAGGGTGATCGCACAAACCCGAAAGTCCACACCCCGTTCCTTCAACTTTTCCACCGGAATGCTGTAAGGGTTGCCGTTCTTGTCCTGGGCCCCGTCCAACAGGAAATCAATTCCCTTGGCGTGCGTCACGACCACGATCTTGGCCTTGCCCTCGGTGGCGTCGAGATGATTGCCGACGTTGCGCAGTGCCGCGGTGGCGTTGTCGCTGTCGTTTACGTGGTAAACCACCTTCTCCTGGCCGGTCCCGCCGTCCATGGATTGGCAGGCGGTCAACATCAGCCCGGTCAGAACACTCAGCAATACCAATAATTTTGATTTGGATAACATGCATAACCTCCAGGGTTGCATCAATCTTTAACGATCAACGTACCACTCATCTCTTCATGGCCGTCGCCACAGAACACGTCGCAGAAAAACACAAACTCGCCGGTTTTATTGGGCGTGAAACGGATACGCGTCACCATGCCGGGCACGGCGTCACCGCGCACGCCGAAATCCGGCTGGTTGAACCCGTGCACCCGGTCCAGAGACGTCAATTCCAGCACCACCGGCACGCCCTTCTTCAGGGTAATCTCGCGCCGGTCGTATTCGAATTTTTTCGTCGTCAGGCGGATGACCTGCTCGTCGGCCGACGCCGCCGACGCACCGGCCAACCCGATGGCGCCCGCGAGCAGCAACGGAACAGCCCCTAGAGAAAGAATCGGCACACGCATCGGATCAGCCTTTCACCACCGGCCGTTCGTCGAGTTTGTAATAGGAATCCTTGACGTCGGCTTCAACCACGCGGAACCCCATGCCTTTGTACGGCGCGGCCTCGTCCCAGGGCACGGCCGCGCGTTTCGGCACCGAACCGGCCGGCGGCAGCGGGAAGATCAGCGATTTCGCCGCGTGGTGGGCGATGTGACCGGTCATATTATGGTGCTCTTGATGAATGTGCCCGTAGAACACCGTCACGTTCTTGTGCGGCAGCAGCAGCTCGACCGCGGCGGCGCCGTCGCGCGTCGCCCAGTCCCACTGCGGGTATAAATCGAACAGCGGCCGGTGGGCCAGCACGACAACCGGCGTGGCCGGCTTCAACTGCTTCAGGTCCTGCTTCAGCCAGGCGAGCTGCACCTCGCCGAGGGCGGCGTTCGGATCGGAAACGTTGTCCAGGGCGATGAAATGCACGCCCTTGTGATCGAAGGTGTAGTACAGCTTGCCGAAAAACTCCTGGTAGGCCTCGCCGCGATCGAGCGAGGCGTCGTGCTCGCCGGGCATGAAGCGCACTTCTTTGACATTCAACGCACTGACGATGTCGCGGAACTCGGCCATGCGCGCGCGCCGCAGCTTCGGATCGTCGGTGGTATGCGTCAGGTCGCCGGTGAACACCACGAAGTCGGGTTTCTGCTCGAGACTGTTTACCGCCGCCACGGCCTTTTTCAGGGTGTTGGCGGCGTCCGGATTGGCCTTCGGCCCGCTGAATCCCCAGTGGGTATCGGACAACTGGACGAAATAGAACTCCTGCGCACCGGAATGCTTCGCGGCCTGCGCCCAGCCGCTCAGGCCCGAGGCGAACACCGCGCCGCCGAGACCGGCGAGCTTGAGAAAATCACGTCTGTCGACCTTCTGGTTCATCGTTCCTCCTGACTAATGCTGGTGAAGTTGGGTAGCGTGCGGCCGTCCGTGCATGCATAACTGCGAACCGCGGACGAATATTCCCGGTTCGTGGTGAATTTCTTCGGGAATAAAACCGTCGCGGAAGCAGTCTTAGCCAGTGTCTGATTTCCTTTACCCGGGAGAAGCCCCGCTTGCCGGACTCAACCCAGCGCGCGCAATTCGAGCGCGTGGTGCTGCCGCATCTGGATGCCGCCTACAACCTGGCGCGCTGGCTGACGCGCAACGACCACGACGCCGAGGACGTAACGCAGGAGGCCTGCATTCGGGCATTCCGGTTCTTCGACAGCTTTCACGGCGGCAACTCCCGAACCTGGTTGCTGACCATCGTACGACATACCTGTTACTCCTGGCTGGAAAAACATCGCGCGGAGAAATCCACCATGGTGTTCGACGAACAATTGCACAGCCTCGGCGGCAACGACGCCGGCGGCGCGACGGCACCCGCTACCCCGGAAACCCTGTTGCTGCAAAATGCCGATCTGCGCCAGCTGGGGCAGTGCCTGGAGGCGCTACCGTTGGAATTTCGCGAGACCGTGATCTTGCGTGAACTGGAGGGATTGTCGTACAAGGAAATCAGCGCCGTCACCGAGGTTCCGGTGGGGACGGTGATGTCGCGCCTGGCGCGTGGCCGCAACCTGCTGCAACAGAAACTGGGTGGCGACGCTAAACCGGAGGCATAACGTGGACTGCCAACAAACGCAAAATATTATCGATGGCTATCTCGACGGTGAACTTGATCTCATCAGGCATCTCGAGATCGAGCGCCATGTCGCGGACTGCCCGACGTGCCGGGTGGTCTTCGAGAGCCGTCGCGCATTGAGCGGCGCGATTCGCGCGCACGCGCCGTACCACACCGCACCCACCGCCACGGCGGCGCGCATCCGCGCCGCGCTCAACCAGGCCGGGAGAAGTCCCTCGACCAGATTCAAGCCGTCTCCCCGCTGGCTCAGTCTCGCGGCGTCGGTGGCGTTCGCCGCCTTCCTCGGCGCCGGTGTCACCTACTGGGTTGCGCAGCCGTCACGGGATGAATTGCTGGCACGGGAAGCGGTTGCCGGGCATGTGCGCTCGCTGATGGTCGCCGGCCGTTCCACGGATGTGTCGTCCTCGGACCAGCACACGGTCAAGCCCTGGTTCAACGGCAAGCTCGATTTCTCGCCGCCGGTGCTGGACCTTACCGGGGAGGGCTTCGCGCTGGTCGGCGGGCGGCTCGACTACCTCGACAACCGTCCGGTCGCGGCGCTGGTATATCGCCACCGCCAGCATGTGATCAATCTGTTTATCTGGCCGGCGGGCAAACAGC
>CAKKQL010000070.1 GCA_919902095.1 Acidiferrobacterales bacterium | reverse complement strand
GCTACTGGGAGGAACAGATTCTGTCGCTGCGCCAGCAGGCGGCGCTGCTCGACGAGCCGCCGCTTGCGTGGGAAAGACGCTATGGATAAAAACTGGAATAGACAGGATTCACAGGATTAACAGGATTTCAAAATCAATAGACCGAATTAGCTTAGCCTTATGTTTTAATCCTGTACATCCTGTTAATCCTGTCCATTTATCTTCATGTCAATTCGCTCTCATAAGAATATCTTTCCGAAGCTCGGCGCGCGGGTGTACGTGGACGAGCAGGCGGCGGTGATTGGCGACGTTGTCATTGGCGATGACTCCTCCATCTGGCCGATGTGCTCCGTGCGCGGCGACGTGAATAGCATCCGCATCGGCGCGCGCGCCAACATCCAGGACGGCACGGTAATCCACGTTACCCATCATCATGAAGGCGCCCCCGGCGGACGGCCGGCGATCATTGGCGACGACGTCACCGTCGGCCATCTTTGCATTCTGCACGCCTGCACCATCGAAAACCGCTGTCTCGTCGGCATGGGCTCGGTCGTTCTCGATGGCGCCATTCTGCGCGAAGGCGTACTGCTGGGCGCCGGCAGCCTCGTCACCGAAGGCAAGCAACTCGAGGGCGGCTATCTCTGGCTCGGCCGACCGGCGAAGCGGGTGCGGGAACTGACAAAGGAAGAAAAGGCCTGGCTCGCGTACTCGGCACAGCACTACGTCAAGCTGAAGAATGACTACCTGAAGTAAATCCGCCGGAAAGCGAGGCGCTTAATCTGGAATGTGCTGCCGCAGACCGTCCGGCCGCCAGGCCGGCGCGATAACGTTGGGCATGGTGGAACGCGCGAGCAGCGTCGCCGGCGTCACGGTGAATTCGCCGTATTTCAGATTGATGCTGTCCACGGCCCCGAAACGACGGAGATTGCGTGCATCCGTGGGCGCGAAGAGATCAAGCTGGGCGCCCGCATTTTTAAGATCGGTCGCGGTAATCTGCACGTGGGTCACCGCTTCACCGCGCCAGTGCGCCTTCAGGAACCGGCGCGCATGATCGAAAAATTGCCGGCCGTCCGGCGCCCCGGGAGACAGCGCGTACGTCGCGCCGATGCTGTCGCCGAGTTCGGGACAGCGCAGCCCGACGTACAGCCGCCCGGTCTGCAAGCCGTAGCGCCGCAACCGCGCCGCCACCTTCTCGCACATGTGCCGCAGATAGGTTTCGACCACCTGCCGGCGCGTGGTGCGCGGCGGCAGTACCTTGCCGTGGCCGACGGACTTGGGCGCGGCGACGTCACGGCGCACCGGCTCCGTGTCTTCGCCCTGGCAGGCGAACCACAGGTATTTGCCGGTGACGCCAAAACGGCGCTCGAGGATGGACAGCGGCAGCGCCGCAACGTCGCCGCAGGTGCGCGCGCCGTAGCGCGACAGAAATTCGGCGCTGGCCGGACCCAGCCCGCAGAGCTTCTGCATCGGCACCTCTTGCAGCCACCGGCGCGCCTCCGCGGGCGGAACCACCGTAAAACCGTCCGGCTTCCTGAATTCCGAAGCGATCTTGGCGGTGGACTTGCTGCCAGCGATGCCGATGGAGCATGGCAGGCCGCCGCTGGCTGCGTGGACGAGTTCGCGCGCCATCCGCCCCATGCGTTCCGGGCTGCCGTGCAGGCGCTGGCAGTGGGTGACATCGATGAACGCCTCGTCCACGCTGAACACCTCGATGTCGGGGCTGAGTTGCGCAAGCGCGCGCATGATACGCGTCGAAACCTCGGCGTAGGCCTTCGGGCGCGCCGGCCGCTGGATGAGGCCGGGGCAGAGTTTGCGCGCGTCGTAGATGCGCATGCCGGTCTTGACGCCGCGGGCGCGCGCTTCATAGGAGCAGGTGATGAGCGTGGTGCCGGCTTCGCCGTTGGTCACGCCGATGGGCTTGCCGCGCAGTTCGGGAAAGTCGCGGCTCTCCACCGACGCGAAGAACGCGTTCATGTCGACGTGGATGATGGCCCGCGGCCAATAACGAGAAACGGTCATCAGAAGAACTCCCAGTTATCGGCAGTCAGACTCGGAAACTGTGGGGTGGGCTTTTGGCTGACAGCTGACTGCTGATAGCTGACGGCTTCGCCTCACCGATAGGAACGGAACTGGCCGACGACCACGCCCTGAATCCGTACGCGCGCGGCCGCGAGCCGGATTGGCGCCAGCACCGGGTTGGCCGGGCGCAGCGTGACGGAGCCGTCGCGGTTTTTCTGCAGGCGCTTGAGTGTCGCCTCCAGCCCGTCCACGAGCGCCACCACGATGGCGCCGTTGTCGGCGGTGTCGCGCTTCTCCACGATCACCATGTCGCCGTCGAGGATGCCGTCTTCGATCATGGAGTCGCCCTGCACCTTGAGCACGAAGCGGTTGCGGTTGACGAAGAACTCGGACAGGTCGATCTCGTCCTGGCCCTCGATGGCCTCGATCGGCTGGCCGGCGGCGATGCGCCCGAGCAGCGGCAGCGTGAACGGCGGCACGCCACCGCGCCCACGCGCCTTCAGGCGCACGCCGCGGGCAATATCCGGCTCGATCGCGACCAGGCCTGCGGATTCGAGCGCATGCAGGTGGCGGTGCACCACGCCGCGCGAACGGATGCCGAGCGCCTGGCCGATCTCGCGCAGCTTGGGGGCGTGGCCGTGGCGCGCGAGGTAGGCGCGCACGAAGTCGTAGACGTCACGTTGCCGGTCGGTCGGCACAAATGTTCTCCTTTTGTTCTCACGCAGGATAAGCGCCGCGGGCAGCCGGCGCAAGCACTGGAGCAACACCCTGAACCTGCGGGGAAATTCACGCCCCTGCTACACTTCACGCCATGCTCGAACCGCAGACCGTGCAATGTCCCTACTGCGGGGAAACGTTCGAGACCAACATTGATACCTCGGGCGGGAACCAGGAATATATCGAGGACTGCCAGGTGTGCTGCCGACCGATCGTGTTCCGCCTGACGATCGACACCGATGGCCGTCTCCGCGATTTTGAAACGCGCCGTGACAATGACTGAAACCTGCAAAACCGCCGGCACCGATTACGTGCCGATTTCCTGCGCGCTCCATTCCGAGTACGAACTCGCGATCCTGCGCCGCCAGCGATTGCGTCTGGTCTGGAACGATAGC
>CAKKQL010000069.1:2747-4933 GCA_919902095.1 Acidiferrobacterales bacterium | reverse complement strand
GTCACCCGGCGACCCGCGGTATCGAGACCGACCGCCTTGAACCGTCCGCCCGTGCTGCATCCCGCGCCCGGAATGGGTCCGCCCATTACAAAGTGGCACCAAGGGGGGCTGTCGCCCGCGCAACTGCGTTCCGCAGGCGTAGTGCTGCAATACTTGAAATCCTTTCCATCGTTATGCCTGAGCAGTTGATGCACCGCGTTCAGCGCCTCGCCGGCGGTGCGACTCTGGCTCGCCGGGCCGCACTGGCCGCCGGCGCAGAAATACACCTCGTTCACCTTGTGCAACTCGGGCAGACCGGCGCAGCCGGCCACGAACGCGCCGGCCGCCAACAGGGTCCATTTCACCATTTGACGGAACCAGACATGCATCGTGTTACCTCACTTTCGATACTGGAAATATGGTGCCGCTCAGCGACGTGTTCGGGAACTGCTTGTGCTTGAACACCTTCTCCGCCAGTTCCGGCACCTCGCTTTCGACATAATCAGCAAGCTCGGCGGTCTTCACGAAACCGTCGCGGTTGAGGTCGGCCTTGCCCTTGAGCCCTTCGGCCACGACATAGGTGAAGAGCCCGTGGCCCCTGTAGCCCTCGAGCGCCTCCTGCACCGAGGACGAGGCTGAAATAATCGTCGAACCCACGGCGCGGGACAGCAGCTTGAGCGCCGTGTTCTCGTTCAGGCCGCGCGTGAGCACCGCCACCTGGATGGCCTCGCCCAATTTTCCGGCATTGCAGGTATCGAGCACCACGAGTTTCTTGGTGGTCGGGACGTTCGCGATCAGCTCGCGGATGTCGTTCTGGCGCAAAGCGTCCTGCCGCAGCCTGCGCGTCGAGGTGGCGCCGACGTTGGAGGTGATGAGGAAATATTCGCCCTCGTCCACGGTGCCGTGCGAGGCGACGTAGAACACGAACAGATCCTCCGGCCCGACGCGCCCGCGCAGGGCCTTCAGCTCCTGCGCGATGGCGGCCTTGGTGGTGTCGGCGCGCGTCAGCAGCAGTTTGACGTTGACCGCGCCGAACAGGCCGGCGGATTTCTCCCGCAGCGTATCGGCGAACAGCCTGGCGTCGGCCACGGCATAGCTCAGTTTCAACTTCGGGTTCTCGTAGTCATTGATGCCGACCACGAGCGCGTGCAGCGACGGCCGCTTGGCCACGGCGATCTCAACCGCAATCTCGTGCAGCGCATCGGCGCTCTGCATGCTGTTGTCGGCGTTGAATGCCACCGCGCGCACGGTGTTCTTGCCGGCCACGAGCCGGAGTTTGTAGCTCAGCTCCTGTGCCGCTGCCGGGCGCGCCGCGACCGCGAGCGTGCGCGACTTGTCGAACACCACCGCCGAACCGTTCAGGTACAGGCGCACGTCGCCGATGCCGCCGCCGGCGTCGGTGATTTTGAGCTTCACCGTGGCCTCGTCGGTCGTCAGGCGCGTGGGCGTATCCACGATCGTCACCTCCGGCGCCGGTTTGATGGCGACGATGGCCACCGGCGCCGGGGCCACGGGCGCGGGCGGCGCGGCGGGTTCCGGCTTCACCGCCGGCACCGGCACGGTCGTCACCGCGGGCGCCGCCGGTTCGGGTTCGGCCGGGCGCGTCACGGGTACCGGCGTCGGCATGGGTGGGGCCGGCGCTGCGCCGGCGAGCGCCAGTTGCACCAGGTCCGGCCGGAAGTATTGTTCGGCGTACTGCTCGATGCTCGCCACGCGCACGCCGATGCGCACGTTCAGGTGTTTACCGCCCTGGTCCGAGGACAGGTGATGGCCCTCCGGCGTGATCGCGATCCATTCGTTCTCGCGGAAGCTGTAGAGGCTCGCGCGCTCGCGCCCGCTCGCCGTATCCCACAGGCGCAGCGCACCGTCGTCGGCGCCGGCGATGAGCGTGCGCCCGTCGGGCGTGAACGCGACACTGCTCACGCGCCCGCTCGGTACCGCCAACACACGCAGCTCCTTGCCGCTCGCTGTATCCCACAGGCGCACGCTGCGATCGCGCCCGCTTGAGGCCACGGTTTTGCCATCGGGCGCGAATGCCACCGCCAGCACGGCACCGCCGTGGCCGTGCAGCACCTTTTGCTCGCGGCCGCTCGCCGCGTCCCACAGGCGCACACTCTGGTCCTCGGCGCCCGAAACGAGCAGTTTCCCGTCCGGTGAAAAGGCGACGGCATTCACGCGATTCGCGTGACCCGTGAGCGTACGCAGCT
>CAKKQL010000069.1:0-2647 GCA_919902095.1 Acidiferrobacterales bacterium | reverse complement strand
CCCGGCCGCTGGCGGAATCCCACAGCTTGATCGTGTCGTCGTAGCTGCCGGAGGCAAGCGTTTGTCCGTCAGGCGCAAACGCCACCGAGCGCACCGAGTCGCGATGGCCGCGCAACGTACGCAGCTCCCGGCCGCTGGCGGAATCCCACAGCTTGATCGTGTCGTCGTAGCTGCCGGAGGCGAGTCGTTTGCCGTCGGGGGAAAACGCCAGCGCGTTCGCCTCGCGCGCGTGGCCGCGTAGGACCTTCCATTCCTTGCCACTGCCGGCGTCCCACAGGCGCACGGCGAAATCGGCGCCCGCGGTGGCCAGCAGCTTGCCGTCGGGCGCGAACGCCGCCGCCAGCACATCGGCCTCGGTAGCAAGACTGCGTCGCTGCTTGCCGCTCACCAGATCCCAGAGCTTGACGCTGCGGTCGGCGTTGCCGGTCGCCGCCTGGCGCCCGTCGGGCGAGAGCGCCAGCGTGTTCACCGCGCTCGCCTGGCCGCGCAGCGCGAACAGCGCCTCGCCCGCGGGCACGGACCACACGCGCGCGCTGTGATCGAGACTCGCGCTCGCGAGCTTCGTGCCATCGGGCGCAAACGCGAGCGCCGTGACGTCCGCCTGGTGGCCGCGCAGAACCTTCAGCTCCCGGCCGTTCGTCGCGTCCCAAAACCGGATGCTGTCATCGTGGCTCCCCGAAGCCAGCAGCTTGCCATCCGGGGAATAGGTCACGGTGGCGACAACGCCGTTATGACCTTTCAACGCGCGCAGCTCGCGCCCGTTCGCCGCGTCCCACACGCGCACGCCCTTGTCCTCGCTCGCGCTGGCGAGCGTCTTGCCGTCAGGCGCGAACGCGACCGAAAGGACGGCGCCGGCATGGCCGCGCAGGGTCGCCTGTTCGCGTCCCTCGATGGACCAGATGCGCGCGGTTTTATCCTCGCCGGCCGACGCCAAGCGCTGGCCGTCGGATGCAAATGCGATCGCGCGCACCGCCGCCGGATGGCTGAGACTGCGCAGCTCGCGTCCGCTCGCGGCATCCCACAGGCGCAGGCTCTGGTCGTAGCCGCCGGAGGCGAGGGTCTTGCCGTCGGGGGAAAACGCCACCGCGAACACGACATTGGTATGGCCGGCGAGCGTTTTGAGTTCCTTGCCGCTTGCTACGTCCCACAGGCGCACGCTCTTGTCGCGTGACGCCGAGGCGAGCGTCTTGCCGTCGGGCGAAAACGCCACCGCCAGCACCGCGCCGGCGTGGCCTGTGAGCGTCTTCAATTCGCGTCCGCCGGCGGCGTCCCAGAGCTTGATGGTCTTGTCGGCGGCGCCGGTGGCAACGAGCTTGCCGTCGGCGGAATAGGCCACGGCATGAATGCCGAAACCGTGGCCGGTCTGAACAAAGATGTCGGGGCGTTCCGGTGCGGGAGCACCGTTGGCAATCAATGGCCAAAGGATAATGAATGCTGACAGATGAAACCGATGGTTCACCTCAACTCGCCTCCCCCGTCAACTGGAATGCCGCCCAGTAGTAGGGGTGCGGGTACTTCTTGCGGGTTTCGAGTTGGGCGAGCCGAAGCGCTTCGCGCTTGCTGGTGCCTTTGAGGGCGGAATAGAACTTGGTCATGAGGTAGGCCGTGGCCTCGTCGTCCACTTTCCACAGGCTGGCGACGATGGAACGGCTGCCGGCGTAGAGAAAACCACGAGTAAGTCCCACGACATCATCGCCGTTGGCGATCTTGCCCAAGCCGGTTTCGCAGGCAGAAAGCGTCACGAGGTCGGCGTTGAGGCGCATGGAGTAAAGCTCGCCGACGGTGAGCGTGCCGTCATTAGTATTGTCCTTGGCAAGGAGCAGCGCAGAATTAAGCGGGACATCGGCATTGAAGGTGCCATGCGAGGCAATATGCAAGTATCTAAAACCTTCGCCATAACGTTTGAAGGCACTTTCACTCGCTTCCCGACGCACCAGCGCCTTGGAGTTCGGCAGTACCTTGGCGACATTTATGGCCTCAGCCTGGGCATATTTAAGATTGAGCCGCGGGTCGCCCAGGTCAGGATTGCCGAAGGCGAGCAATGTCCCGGCGGTCTGGGGCTTCACGCCCTTGAGATACTTCAACACGCTGGCGCTCGGAAGCTGCCGGACGCTATAACGCTCGATGAGATATCCATTGCCATCGTGCAAGGCGTTGAAGGGGAGGTAATGCAAGGGGCCATGAGCCACTATCAGCACATGGCGTTGGTTGATAGCACCTTCCAAGGGTTTCACCAGCCGGTTATAGAGCTTGCCGGCCAATTCCTGGGTGCGTGTCGAGCGTGTGTCTTGCAGGGCCTGGCGGAAGTGCTGCACCTCCGCAGTTAATCCTTCCCCGTCCAGCTTGATACCCCGCAGTCCAGCCTTCGTCAGCACGAAGGCATACACCTCTTTCCCTTCGGCGTAGTACTCGACCAGCACTTCATCGGTCGGCAGTTTTCCTTGAATCTCTTGCACCGTCACCGGCGTAACCGTCACGAGGGAAGCCAGTTCTGGGGCCTGTTGCTGCAGTTGTTGGCGGGTTTGGACCACGAGACTGCGGGTGCCTTTGGTGTCGGCGATTTCGCTCTGCACCCGTGCCTCATTCTCGGCTACCGTGTTCTTGGCAAGGAGGGTACGCACCTGTGCAGCATTGGCCGTGTGCACCG
>CAKKQL010000068.1 GCA_919902095.1 Acidiferrobacterales bacterium | reverse complement strand
CGTGGATGTCCTCGGGCAGGTGGTCGTTGATTTCCCCGTACGTGAGGAAACCCTTCTCCTTGCCCTGGATGATCAACTTCTTGAGCTGCGAACGCTGTGTTTCCTGATCCATATGCTTCCGTCTGTCTGAACCGCTGCGGCGATAAGGCCCTGAGTAGAAACGTAAAACGAACAAGTATAGCTCAAATGGCGGCCTGCCCCAACCTTTTCAAGCCCGCCGCCCGAATTCCCCGCGTTACTCCTTGCGCCGCGCCAGCAGACGGGTGAGCTCGGCCGTTTCCGCCGGCGCCAGGCCCTCGGCCCGCTGCTTCTGCAACAACCACTCGGCGCGCTGGCGCGCGATCGCCTCGCGCAGCCGCGCCAGCACCCCGGGAAACTCGGCGGCCACGTCGTGCTCCAGCGCCGGGTGCTGCAACACCGCGAGCCGGGCCAGGGCCGGCTCGTGCTCGCTGCCGTGAAAATGCTCGATGACCCGCGCGGTGTTCATCCCCGGGGTGGACCGCAGCAGGGTCAGCACATCCTGCAACAACGCCGCGCCCGGCAAATCGGCGTACTCCAGTTGCCAGTCGGGCGGTACCGAGGCCGCGAGGCTCGGGTGCTGCACCAGCATGGCGATGGCCAGACGCATGACGGAGGGAGGCTCCTTCGGGCCGGCCGTGCCGGCAAACGGCCGGCGGACGGGCGCCTGCGGCGTCCCCACGAGTTTAGACAACTTTTCGGGGTCGAAACGGCTGAGCTCCGACAAGCGGTCCTGCATCAGCTGTTGCAGCGCCCCCGGGGCCACTTTCGACAGGTGCGGGCGGGCGAGTTCCACCAGCCGCGCGCGACCGTCCAGCCGGTTCAGGTCCACTTGGCGCATCAAGGTTTCGAACAGGAAATCCGGCAGCGGCTTGGCGGCGCTCAGACGCGCGCCGAAGGCCGCGGCGCCCTCCTTGCGCACCAGCGTGTCAGGGTCCTCGCCCTCGGGCAGGAACAGGAAACTCGCCTGGCGCCCGTCGCGCAGCACCGGCAGCGTGGTTTCGAGCGCGCGCCAGGCGGCCTCGCGCCCGGCGCGGTCGCCGTCGAAGCAGAAAATCACTTCCGGCGCGTGGCGGAACAACCGTTCGAGGTGTTCGCGCGTCGTCGCCGTGCCGAGCGTGGCCACGGCAAAGTCGATGCCGTACTGCGCCAGCGCCACCACGTCCATATAGCCCTCGACCACCAGCACGCGGTTCTCGCGCTTGATAACGTCGCGCGCGCGATACAGCCCGTAGAGCTCGCGGCCCTTGTGAAACAGCGGCGTCTCCGGCGAGTTGAGGTACTTGGGCTCGCCCTTGTCTAGCACGCGCCCGCCGAAGCCGACGATGCGCCCGCGGTGATCATGAATCGGAAACATGACGCGGGCGCGAAAACGGTCGTAGTAGCCGCCGCCTTCCTTTTTGATGGCGAGCCCGGCCGTTACCAGCGACGCGCGGCTATACTTCTGAAAAGACGAGCTCGCGGAGCGAGCAGGGCTACCTTCTTCATCCTGGCCGAGCGCCGTGAGCAGATTGTCCCAGCCGTCGGGCGCGAAACCGAGCTCGAAGCTCTTCGCGATCTCGCCAGTGATGCCGCGGCCCTTGAGGTACTCGACGGCGACCGGCGCCTGCGGGTGTTCGCGCAGCTGTGCGCGGTAGAAGCGCGCCGCCTCCCGCATCAGCTCCAGCAGGTCCGGTCCGACCGGCGCCTCGGGCGCGGCCGTGGACCGCGCCTCGCGCGGAATCTCGACGCCGGCGCGGCGCGCGAGCTCCTCTACCGCCTCGGGGAAGCTCATGTGGTCGTACTCCATGAGGAAACCGATGGCGGTGCCGTGCACGCCGCAGCCGAAGCAATGATAGAACTGCTTGTCGGCGCTGACGGTGAACGACGGGGTTTTTTCCTCGTGGAACGGGCAATTGGCCTTGTAGTCCTTGCCGGCTTTCTTGAGCGGCACGCGCTCGTCGATCAACTCGACAATGTCGACGCGGGTGATGAGATCGTCGATGAACTGCTTGGGGATGCGGCCGGCCATGGGGCTATTCTAGCCAAGCCGTCGCGGGGAGAAACGGGCGATTACGCGCCGAGCCGGGACTTGATCTTGGCGCCCACCTGGCCCATGTCGGCGCGGCCCTGGAGCTTGGGCTTGAGCGCGCCCATGACCTTGCCCATGTCCTTGATGGACGCGGCGCCGGTGGCGGCGATGGCATCGGCAATGAGGGCGTCGATTTCGGCATCGGCGAGCGGCTGCGGCAGGTACGCCTGCCAGCAGGCAACGTCGGCGCGTTCCTTGTCGGCGAGATCGACGCGCGCGCCTTTTTCGTACTGCTCGATGGATTCGCGGCTCTGCTTGATGAGCTTCTCGATGGCCGCCATCACCTGGCTGTCATCGAGGGTAATGCGCTCGTCCACCTCGCGCCGCTGGATCGCGGCGCTCAGCATGCGCAACGCACTGAGCTTGACCGCGTTCTTGGCGCGCATGGCGTCGGCCGTGTCGCGCTTGATGCGGTCCTTGAGGGCCATGGAGATGGCCGTGGGCAAAATCAGTAGCGGTTGGGACTGCTGTTGGTGGTCGTGGTGCGCGGCGGCAACAGGCCGAGTGCGCGCATTTTCTTCTTGATCGTGCGCTTGCGCGCGGCCGCGGCCTTGCGCTTGCGGATCTCGGTCGGCTTCTCGTAGTGCTCGCGGCGGCGCATTTCGGTGAAAACGCCGGCCTTCTCGCACGAACGGCGGAAGCGGCGCAGGGCCATCTCAAACGGCTCGTTGTCTTTGACGCGGACGGAAGGCATCGATTAATCAATCCTCTCTGGAAACTCGATTAAATCCCGGAATCGCCCTGGGAAAGGGCGCGATTCTATAGATTCCGGCCGGTTTTGTCACCCACGCGGGCGCCCCGACGGGTAAAATCCGGCCATGCGTGTATTGGGCATCGAAACCTCGTGCGACGATACCGGCGTCGCGGTTTACGACTCGGAGCGGGGGCTGCTGGCCCACCGGCTCTATTCCCAGGTGAGCCTGCATCTGGACTACGGCGGCGTGGTGCCGGAACTGGCCTCGCGCGACCACATCCGCAAGCTCCTGCCCCTGATCCGGGCGGTGCTCGATGAAGCCGCAACCGCGCCTGCGCTTATGACAGGACGAGAGACCGAAGGGAGCAGGGCTTCCTTTTCGGCACGCGGCCCTCGCCTCGGTCCCATCGGCGAAGCCGGCTACTGTCCCATTGACGGCATCGCCTACACCGCCGGCCCGGGGCTCGCGGGGGCGCTGCTGGTCGGCGCCGCCGTCGGCCAGGGCCTGGCGGCCGCCTGGAACGTGCCGGCGGTCGCGGTGCACCACATGGAAGGCCACCTGCTCTCGCCCATGCTCGAGCCCGACCCGCCGGGATTTCCGTTCACCGCGTTGCTCGTCTCTGGCGGCCACACGCTGCTCGCGGACATTGAGAGTGTTGGCCGTTACCGCATTCTTGGCGAGTCCGTGGACGACGCCGTGGGTGAGGCGTTCGATAAAGTCGCGAAACTCCTCGGCCTCGGCTATCCCGGCGGGCCGGCGATTGCGAAGGCCGCGCTTAAGGGCAAGCCCGGGCAGTTTCATTTTCCACGCCCGATGACCGAGCGCCCGGGGATCAACTTTTCGTTTTCCGGACTCAAGACTGCGGTGGTGGTGGCGCTGAAAGAACGCGCGCTTGACGCGCAAACGGTTGCCGATGTCGCGCTCGCGTTTGAAGAAGCCGCTGTGGAAACGCTCGCCATCAAGTGCCGGCGCGCGCTTGAAGCGACGAATCACGCGCGCCTCGTGGTCGCCGGCGGCGTCAGCGCCAATCAAAAACTTCGTACGCGGTTGCAACAGCTGGCCAAGGAAAAAAATCTGAAGGTGTATTTTCCGCGCCCGGAATTTTCCACCGACAACGGCGCCATGATCGCCTACGTCGGCTGGCTGCGCCTGCGCGCCGGCCAACGCGAGGCGGCGTCCTTCAGCGTGCACCCGCGCTGGCGCATCGAGGAGCTGCTGGCGATTTAACGTCCGATTTTCGTTTCGGTGCCGGCGAGTAAACGCCGGAAGTTGGCACGGTGACGGAACACAAGCAGCGCGCTCATGGCCACCATCATCGCGAAATAGGCGGGCGGGGGCATAAGCAGGTAGACATAGAGGGGCGCGGCCACGGCGGCGGCGAGCGCCGCCAACGACGAGTAGCGAAACAGGACGGCTGCCGCCAGCCAGGTGACGATCAACAGCAGTCCGACCCAGGGATTAAGCGCCAGCCACACGCCAAGTGCCGTGGCCACGCCCTTGCCGCCATGGAAACCGAAGAACACCGGCCACAGATGGCCGATGAAGACCGCAAACCCGGCGAGCGCAAGAATAACGGCATCATCCGTAAACGCGCGCGCGACCAGGATGGCGACGACGCCCTTGAGGATATCGCCCGCCAGTGTGAGCACGGCGGCGAGCTTGCCGCCGTAGCGCAGCAGGTTGGTGGCGCCGGGATTTTTCGAGCCGGTCGCGCGCGGGTCTTGCAGCCCGAACAGGCGGGCGACGACCACGCCGGTGGACAGCGAGCCGAGCAGATAGGAAAGCACGGGTAGGACGTAGGCGAACATCACGCAACAATACTAGGAGCGAGGCACGAGGGACAAGGGGCGAGGGCGAATTTTATAACTCCGCTTGTGCCTTGTCCCTCGTATCTTGTACCTTCTCATTCATGGACATCGTTTACCTGCACGACCTCAAGGTCGACTGCGTGATCGGCATTTTCGAATGGGAACGCCGCATCAAGCAGACCATTCATATCGACCTCGACATGGCCGCCGATATCCGGCGTGCCGCCGCATCCGACGCGATTGCGGACACGCTCGACTACAAAGCCGTGGCCAAGCGGCTCGTCGATTTCGCCGGCGATTCGCAGTTCCAGCTCGTGGAAACCCTGGCCGAGAAAATCGCCGGCATCGTGCTCAGCGAGTTCAAGGTGCCGTGGGTGCGCGTGCGCATCAACAAAAAGGGCGCGGTGCGCAGCGCCGACGCCGTCGGCGTGATGATCGAACGCGGCAAAAAACCAGAATAAAAAGAACGCAATTGACAGGATTAACAGGATTTACAGGATTAGAGAAGAAATCCAGAAAGTAAAAACCCAAGCCGGTTTTTTATTTTTAATCCTGTTAATCCTGTCCATTCAAATGCCTCGGGTCTACGTCTCCATCGGCAGCAACATCGACCGCGAAGCCAACATCCGCGGCGCGGTGCGCATGCTGCGGGAACATTACGGGCCACTCACGCTGTCGCGGGTGTACGAAACGCCGGCCGAGGGCTTCGACGGCGATGCCTTCTACAACCTCGCGGCCGGCTTCGACACCGACGACACCCCAAAACAGGTACGACAGGCACTGACGGATATCGAAGCCGCGCATGGGCGCACGCGCAACGGCCCGCGCTCCGGCCCGCGCACGCTCGATCTCGACCTGCTGCTGTGCGGCGACCTCGTGCGCCACGACGGCGACCTCGACATCCCGCGCGGCGAGATTGCGAAATACGCCTTCGTGCTCGGCCCGCTCGCCGAGATCGCGCCGGACCTGCGTCACCCTGAAACCGGCGTGCGATTGGGCGAGATGTGGGAAAAATTTGCTGGCCGGCGGGAACTCCGGCCGGTCGAGCTGGCGCTCGGCTAATTAAATCAGCAGTCAGCGAGTGGTCGAGGAGCAGAAGTAAATCCGTCCCGGATTCGGTGCGCGAAGGTCACGCCGCGTTACGCATCTCCATTACTAAGCGCTTGCCCAAGGCATGCAAAGCCTCCGTCAAACGCGGCAGCTTGGAGGGATGGCGCGGGTCAAGCAAGCGACGGACTTCCTTTTCGTCACAACGCAGCCGTTTGGCAAGTTCCACCTTGGTGATGCCCGATCGATGCATGGCCGAATAGAGCGCCGCCTTGGCCGCCATCGGCGCAGCGAGCGCGACCCGGCGCTCCCGCGCGCGGGCGCGCGAGGGTCGTGGCAGATCGAGTCCCTGGCGCATGCGGGCGGCGAACGCCTCTTCCAGGCAATCGGCCGCCTCGTGCAACGCGTCCTCGACGTCCTCGCCCTGGGTGATTGCCTCCGGCACGTCGCGGAAGGTCACGGTGTAGCCGCCCTCCTTGGCTTTGGTCAGGGTAGCGGAATATTCAAAGCTCCACATGGGGCACCTCAGTACAGGTCCTGTTCGGTAATGCCGAGCTGCTTCAGCATGGCGTGAAACGTCCCTGTCTTGAGTTCATCCTTGGGGCTGCGAACCACAGTGAACCGCGCGCCGACGTAAAGCGTTCCGTGACTGCCCTTACCGCGCTCGGCCCGCCACTCGACGGCGATCCCGCGTCGCCTTCCCAGCGTCTTCACCTTGCGGATGAACTCGCTTCCCTTCACAGATCACACTATCGGACAATATTGACCGACTGTCAATTCGGCTTCAGAAACGCCAAGGGGGCTTGCGCCCCCTTGGAATCCCCGGAAAAGGGTAAAAGGGAAAAGGGTTAAGGGTTAAGGAATCCTGGCGAGACGGAAACCGATGAAGTCGGGGTCGAGGCGGATGAAGCGGAAGCGGTAGTCCGGCGTGTCGTAGTAGCGGCCCGCCGAACGCGTGGTCCACGGGCCGTTGAACCACGCGCCGCCGCGGATCACGCGGTTGCCGCCCGCCTCCAGCGAGGCGACCTGGCGTTCGGCGCCGCTGTAGTTCGAGTCGTAGCTCGATGCGGTCCACTCGAAGGCGTTGCCGAGCATGTCGTGCAGGCCCCAGGCGTTGGGTTGGTGGCTGCCGACGGGTTTCTTCTTGAGTGAAGCAATGGAAGCAACGTAGTTATGGCGGCTTTCCCAACTGTCGCCCCAGAAGTAGGCGGTGGAAGTTCCGGCTCTTGCGGCGTATTCCCATTCGGCCTCGGTGGGCAGTCTTATCTTCTTGCCGGATTTCTCGGAGAGCCACTGGGCGAAACGCACGGCATCCTGCCAGCTCATGCTGGTGACCGGCAGCTTGTCGTCGGCATTGTGGTCGGGTTTGAATTTCTTGTACTGGGCGTTGGTGACTTCGTGTTTGCCCATCCAGTAACTGTCCACGCAGACCTCGTGCTGGCGTTCGTCCTCACCCCTTCCCGATTCGCTCGTTGGGCTTCCCATCTGGAAACAGCCTTTCGGTATCCAGATGAACTCCATGCCGGTAGTGGGGTCGGTCCAGGTCTCTTCCGTCGCGCCCGCGCCGGGAGCGGGCTCGGACTCCAGCGCGGGCACGAGAGATGCGAGTTGCGTGGGCGCCTCGCCCGGCTTGCCAAGCTTGAAATAGAAATCGCCTTCGAGCGAGGTGTTTTCCCAAGGAATCTGTTTTCCGCCCGAACCTTTGCGCACACCGGCGCGCACGCGCTTGAACACGTCTTCGATTCTCAGGCCCGGCTGGTTCATGGCGCCGAGCAGGTGCTGGGTATAGAGACCGTTGGCGCCATTGCCGTCGGCCGCGACCGAGCCGGGCGCGGTGGCGAAGGCCACGAGCGTGCCGACCGGCGCCTCCATCGGCACCAGGCCGCGCGCGGCGGAGCGGAAGCTGCGGGCGAAGGGGTTGTTGCGGCAGGCGTCGAGGATCACGAGGTTGACGCGGTTCTTGGCGCTGTCCATCTTCTCCAGCACCAGGTTGGCGTCCACGCCATTGTAGGTGACCTCGTCCTCGCGCTGGATGTCGGTGTTGACCGGGATTAAATAGTTGCGGCCCTTCACCTGCATGCCGTGGCCGGCGTAATAGAAGAGCCCCACGCCGCCACCCTTCAACCGGTCGCCGAAGACGCGAATGGCCTCCTGCATTTCCTTGAGACTTGCATTTTCCTTCTGGATGACCTGAAACCCGAGGCCTTGGAGGGTACGGGCGATGGCGCGGGCGTCGTTGACGGGATTTCTAAGCGGCGCGTCTTTATAGGCGCCGTTGCCGATGACGAGCGCGATGCGCTTCTCGGCAACAACTGCGGGCGCGGCGGGCTTGGTAATCGCGAGGTTGCGATTATCCTCGGCAGCGAAAGATGCGAGCGGCAACAGCGCGACCGCGCACAGCGCGGCGGCGCGAAACAGCAGTCGCTTCGGGAACCCCATGCCCTCCTCCTTCAAGCCCCTGACCCGGCCCCAATCTACTCCTGTTAACGCGCGCGCCGCCAGATACGGGTTAAGCCCCGTCAAGCCTCAAGCTTGTGGCCGGTTTTGAGCATGCCCAGCATCCGGCTGGCTACATCACCACCCAACGGCCGCCGTCCACCGCCAGCACCTGGCCGGTGATGAAGTCGGCATCGCGCACGAGAAACAGCGCAGTGCGGGCAATGTCTTCCGGGTTGCCCGAACGCTTGAGCGGCGTGCGCGAGATCACGCGCTGCTTGGACATGTCGTCGAGGCCGGTCTCGGGCCAGAGAATGGCACCCGGGGCGATGGCATTTACCCGCACCTCCGGCCCGAACTCGCGTGCCAGCGATTTGGTGAGCATGATGAGCCCGGCCTTGGCGATACTGTAGATCGCATGCTTGGCGAGCGGCCGGTCACCGTAGATGTCGGCGATGTTCAGGATGCAGCCGCCGGATTTCTTCAGGTGCGGGCCCGCCGCCTGCGACAGGAAAAACGGCGCCTTGAGGTTGGTGCCGACGATGTCGCTCCACTGCTCCTCGGTCGCCGTGCCGACGGGCGTGGGGTAGAAACGCGCGGCGTTATTGACCAGCACGTCCAGCCGCCCGAACGATTCGACCGTCTCGTACACCAGATTCTTGAGCAGCTTCTCGCTGTGGTTGAGGTCGCCGCGTACCAGCATCACCGATTCCGGGCGCGCCTGATGCAGTTCCTGCTGAAGCGCGCGCGCCGCGGCCTCGGAGCCCAAGTAATGAATCACGAGCTTCATGCCCTGGGCATGGAACAGCCGCGCAATCGCGGCGCCCAGGCGGTGGGCGCCGCCGGTGATGAGCGCGACCTTGCCTTCGAGGAGGTTGTCCGGCATAAAGTCCCGTTCGGGTTCTTGTTGAAACACCCACGATACCGTCTGCGCCCGCAATCGCCAATAGCCACATGCCCTCTCCTCACGACCCACGCGCCACGCCGGGCGACGCCCACCATCTGCCACCGCCCAGCGCCGAAGAACAGGCGCGCAGCGTGGCGCTCGCCGATGACATCCGTGCCGAGATCAACCGGCGCGGTGGCGCCATCGATTTTTCCCGCTTCATGGAACTCGCGCTGTATGCGCCAAGCCGCGGCTACTACAGCGGCGGGCAACAGAAATTCGGTGCCGCCGGGGACTTCATCACGGCACCGGAACTGGGATCGCTGTTCGCGCGATGCCTGGCACAGTCCTGCCGCCAAGCGCTGGCGGCGGTCGGCGAAGGCGATATCCTCGAGGCCGGTGCCGGCACCGGCGCCCTGGCCGCCGATCTGCTGCTTGCGCTGGAGACCCTCGACTCCCGGCCGCGGCGCTATCTCATCCTGGAGCTGAGCGCCGAACTGCGCGCGCGCCAGGCGGAAACACTGAAACAGAAGGCACCGCACCTGCTGGGGCGCGTGCACTGGCTCGACGCCCTGCCGGACAAAGACTTCCGCGGTGTCGTGCTCGGCAACGAACTGCTCGACGCCATGCCGGTGGAGCGCTTCCGCGTGACCGCCACCGGCCTGCAACAAATGCAGGTCGGCTGGGAGAACGGCCAGTTTGCCTGGCGCGAACGTCCGGCCGATGCCGCCATCCAGCAACGCATCGGCCTCCTCGGTCTGCCGGCGGGCTACGCCTCGGAAATCAATTTTCGCGCCGAGGCCTGGGTGCGTTCCATGGCCGAGCGGCTGGCGGCAGGCGTGCTGCTGCTCATCGACTACGGCTTTCCGCGCGCCGAGTTCTACCATCCGCAGCGGAGCACGGGCACGCTGATGTGCCACTACCGCCATCGCGCGCACGCCGACCCGCTGATTTTTCCGGGACTGCAAGACATCACCGCGCACGTGGACTTCACCGCCATTGCCGAGGCCGGTCACACCGCCGGGCTTGCGCTGCTCGGCTACACCTCGCAGGCGGCCTTCCTGCTCGACAGCGGCCTGGAGAAAATCGTGGCCACGTCGAATCCGGACGACGTGCGCGCGCATCTCGCGCTCACGCAGCAGATCAAGAAACTGACGCTGCCCCACGAGATGGGCGAGCTCTACAAGGTCATCGCCCTCGGGCGCGGCCTACCCGGATCGCTCGCCGGATTCGGCCTGCAGGACCGGCGCGCACGGCTGTAAACCGTGCCGCCTGGACGACGCGCTCGGGGCCGCCTCGACCCGAACGCCGTTCTGCATCCTTCGTCGCTGGGCACGCCCATCTCTGGAGCCGTTGGCGGCTGTGGTATACTGCACGCAGTATTATCCTCGCAGGTTATCTGCCGCTTATCTTCCAGCACCGGATACCTGCACGCCCTCCCCGCCTGCTTCGTCGCGGTTTTGGGTGAGTTATTGACCAGCCGGGCCATGCCCGGCCGCACGCCGCCCGTTGAGGGCGTAGCACGAGGACCGCATGCTTAAGATGTACATAGGCAACCTGTCGCCCGAAACCCGCGAGGCCGATTTGCGCGAACTGTTCTCGCAGCACGGCACGGTGCGTTCGATTCGCATCATGGCGGACGTCTTCAGCGGCCAGTGCCGCGGCTTCGGCTTCATCGAAATGGAGGGCCACGAGGCGCGCGCCGCCATCGCCGCGCTCAATGGCCGGGACTTCAAGGGCCGGCCGATCAAGGTGAACGAAGAACGGCCGCGCGACAAAACCGGGTCCGCGCGCCAGCGCCGCTGAACCCAGGAGCGTCCACGCCATGTCTTCCTCCCTGACGGATATGAACAGCCCGGCGCGCCCGGGCACGACCGAGCGCCCGACGCCGCGGGCGGCCCAGTTCAAGCTCGCGCGCGTGGAACGAACCGGCGCGCCGGACGGCGCCGACGGCGACAACTGGTACCGCTACGTACTCGACAACGGCCGCTCGACCATCACCGGCCAGCGCCGCGGCTCGCTCAAGGACGTGACCGCGCACGCCCACCGCTACGCCGAGCAGATCAACGCCCGCGGCGTCGGTGCGCAGTCCATCTGGGCGCCGCGCGGCAAGAAATAAATCCGCCAAAAAAAGGCCCCGCCTTGCGGGCGGGGCCTTTTTCAATCTGCCGATGTAATTCTAGTCAGGCCGGCGTTACATTCGTCGCCGCCGGGCCTTTCGGGCCCTGCTCCAGCTCGAACTTCACCTTCTGGCCCTCGGCCAGGGTCTTGAAGCCGGAACCCTGGATCGCGGAATGATGCACGAAGACATCCTTGCCGCCGTTATCCGGGGTAATGAAACCGAAGCCTTTCGCCTCGTTGAACCACTTCACGGTGCCTGTCATCACGGGAAATCACCTCTCGGTCTGAGTTGAATTGCGGTGTGTTGCAGTTCTTTCCTGGCCTCACGAATTGCGGGAGCACTGTCGGAGAAATCGGGGACTTCCGCCTGTGGTGATTTGCAACCGAACGGGTGGCAAGAAGGTCGCTGCAATAAAATCAGCTTACGTGACGCCTGAGCAAAAATCCACAACCACCCGGACCCGGCCCGTCGCTCAGGCTCCGCCCTAGAGCGCCGCGGAGCGGTAGAAAAATACGAACCGCCCGTTCTCCACGTCGAGCTTCAGGGTCGCGCCGTGGCTCAGGGCGTAATCCACGTAACCCGGCACGGCCGAGGCCTGATGGCATTCGCTGACGTGCTGCGGGGCCTCGAAGCCGCGATCGCGGTCGTACCACGACAGCAGCATCGGCTCGCCGAGCCGCGCCGCGGCCTCGGCATTCGCCAGCCGCAGTGCCGCGAGATAGTCCGCCAGCAGCGGCACCGGATGCAGCTCGACCAGCGTCACGCCGGCGAGATCGGACGCCACCGGCAGCGGGCACTGGGCAGGGGTTGTGTCGGGTTCACTGGCCATAGTCTCTTAAGGATGCGGCCAGACCGGCCCAGAAACAACAAATCCCGCGTGCCGGCCAGTTCTACCTCTGGTCAGCGATGCCCGGCTATTGTCTGGAGCGGCGCTCTCCTCAATAATGTGGGCCGGTTCCACCCTCGGCGACACGGACAACAAGACGCGCGGACGAATGCAGCCCCGACACCGCCTCACCGCCCTCTTTGGCATCAGCCTCTTCGCCTTCAGCGCCACCGTTCCGGCAGACCCGCTCGTTCAGGACGAGGGCGCGGCCGCGCGGGAAACACCGCCCTACATCCGCGTCGAGGACATCCTGCGCCACAGCCGGCCGGAACAACTTTCCCTGCGTTCGCGTGTGGCGCTGGTGTGGGACGACCGCGAAGGCATCCCGCTTTACGGCCGGTCCATCGACGAGCCGCGCTCGATCGCGTCCATCACCAAGCTCATGACGGCGCTGGTGATCCTCGAGTCCGGGCTGCCGCTCGACGAGCTCATCGCGGTCGCGACCGAAGACCGCGACACCCTCAAGCGCACGACCTCGCACCTGCCCGTGGGCACGTTGCTCACGCGCTATGACCTGTTGCACGCC
Organism: Acidiferrobacterales bacterium; assembly: GCA_919902095.1. The sequence continues at coordinate 4,725 of CAKKQL010000068.1, read as the reverse complement.
GCGCTGGCGTCCTCGGACAACCGCGCGGCGGCGGCACTCGGGCGCACCTGGCCCGGCGGCATGGCCGGCTTCATTCAGACGATGAACGACAAGGCGCAGCAGCTCGGCATGACGCGCACGCGCTTCGCCGACCCCACCGGCCTGCTGGCCGGCAACGTCTCGACCGCGCGCGACCTGGTGAAGCTGGTCGCCAGCGCGCGCCAGCACCCGCTGTTCCGCGTGCTCAGCACCGACGGCGAGTTCACCATCCTCGACCGCGCCAGCGGCCACACCATCTGGATGCACAACACCAACCGCCTGCTGCGCGCGGAATCGTCCTGGGACATCCGTCTGAGCAAAACCGGTTACACCTCGGCCGCCGGCCGCTGCCTGGTCATGCAGACCAACGTCAACGGACGCCCGCTCACGATCGTGCTGCTCAACTCGAGCGGCAAGCTCACGCGTTACGGCGACGTCACCCGCATTCGCGACTGGCTGCTGAAGGCCGAGCGCCGCATCCCGCGGCTGGCCGCCGCGCCCGCCACCGGCGGCTAATCCGTTTCCTGCGTCGGCAACTGCTCCCGGCGTTGCCCTACCTCCTCCGTCCCTGGAGTCGTTACACCGTGGCGCGGCGGATGCTGCGCTTGAGGGCGTGAATCTGGCGCAACACGTCCGGCAGCCCCTTGCGGTCGGGCGACGCCAGGATCCCGTCACGCTTTTTCTTGAGTTCCTGGATACGCGTCTTGATGGCCGCCTTGTCGATGCCGACGGCGTGGTGATGCACGTGCATATCCATCCCGAGTGCCGTGCACAGGGCCTTGAGCACATGGTCCTTGTTCATCTGACTCGCGCCCTCAACCGCCTCGTGCTCGATGCCTTTGGCGATCTCGCGCAGCTCGGCCACGGTCTTGTGTTTCAGCTCTTCGTACGTGTGGGTCATGGGGGTGTGCCTCCAGCTCGATTGTCGGGGGTTGGGTTCGATGCCTCCGGAAAATGATAACTACGATCCGGCGGGCAGCGCCAGACCGGTTTGCGAAGGCCCCGCGGACGCGGGCGCTGCAGCAGAAATTCGCGGTTTATTCCGCCGGCACGGCCCACAGGTCATGTTCGCTCGCGCGCACGATGCGCACCCGGCAGAAGTCACCGGGCTTCAAGCCCCTGGCGTTTTCGATGTAAACCACGCCGTCAATTTCCGGCGCCTCGGCGCTGGAGCGGGTCACCGCCGTGCCGTCCGCCGGCACCGCATCGACCAGTACCTGGCAGGTCCGGCCAACGCGCGCGTGCAGCTTGGCAGCGGAGATCTTTGCTTGCGCCGCCATGAAACGCGCCAGCCGCTCCTGTTTCAGTGCTTCCGGCACCGGGTCGGGAAGCGCATTGGCGGCCGCGCCTGCGACCGGCGAATAGGCAAACGCGCCCACGCGGTCGAGTTGCGCGGCTTCGAGAAAATCGAGCAGCATCCGGAAATCGTCCTCGGTCTCGCCGGGAAAGCCGACGACGAAGGTCGAACGCAGGGTAATGTCCGGACAAATCTCGCGCCAGCGGCCGATGCGCTTCAGCGTGTCCTCGGCACTCGCCGGCCGTTTCATGAGTTTCAGAATCCGCGGACTCGCATGCTGAAACGGCACGTCGAGGTACGGCAGGATTTTGCCCTCACTCATGAGCGGGATGACCTCGTCCACGTGCGGATAGGGATAGACGTAGTGCAGCCGCACCCACACGCCGAGGCTGCCGAGCGCGCGCGCCAAGTCCGTCATGTGCGTCTTCACCGGCCGGCCGCCCCAGAAGCCGGGACGGTATTTCACATCCACGCCGTAGGCGCTGGTGTCCTGCGAGATCACGAGCAGTTCCTTCACGCCGCCTTTGACCAGGTTCTCGGCCTCCTGCATCACCTGGCCAATGTCGCGGCTCACGAGGTCACCGCGCATGGAAGGAATGATGCAGAAGGTGCAGCGGTGGTTGCAGCCCTCGGAGATTTTCAGATAGGCATAGTGCCGCGGCGTGAGCTTGATGCCGGCCGGCGGCACGAGATCGGCGTAGGGATCGTGCGGGCGCGGCAGGTGCGCATGCACCGCCTGCATGACTTCTTCCAGCGCGTGCGGGCCGGTGACCGCCAGCACCTGCGGGTGCGTCTGCTTGACGACATCGCCCTTGGCGCCGAGGCAGCCGGTGACGATGACGCGGCCGTTCTCGGCCAGGGCCTCGCCGATGGCATCGAGCGACTCCTCCACGGCGGCGTCGATGAAGCCGCAGGTATTCACCACCACCAGGTCGGCGTTGGCATACGACGGCGCGATGGCGTAACCCTCGGCGCGCAACTGCGTCAGGATGCGTTCGGAGTCCACCAGCGCCTTGGGGCAGCCGAGGCTGACGAAGCCGACTTTCGGAATGGCCTGTGGCCGGCCGGACGGCCGGGATTTCGGGGATGTTACCGCTTTCATGAAATGCTAATTGGTGGTCAGTTATCAGCTATCAGCAACATCGGATTTTAAGCTGACAACTGGTTGCTGACAGCTGACAACCTGATTACTCCACCTTCAAATACGCATAACCCTTGCTCTGGAGCTCGGCGATGCGCACCACGCCCGAGGTCACCGGCTCGACGCCGGCGATGACCTTGTCCTTCGGCAGGCTGATGGCCTCGCGCGTGAGCTCGCACAACTCCAATTTTACGCCATGCAGTTCGCGCAGCTGGTTCAGGCGCTGGATGAGGTCTTTGCGCTGCTTGCGGAACTGGGCGTCCTCGGCAAACGGCGTGCGCTTGAGCGGGTCCTCGGTAACAAAGCGGATGCCACCGGCGATGAACACGATGCGCACGTCGTATTCCTGGAACGTGCCCTGGTAGGTCGAGACCATGTTGTTGACGTTCTGGATCATGGCGCTCAGGCGCCGCGGATCGGCGAAGTCCACGTGCCACACGACCTTGGCGAGCTGCGCCGCCGGTGCCTCGGCCTTGGCCGCCGGTGCAGCGGGCTTGGCTTCTGCCTTCGCACCGGCTTCGAACGTGGCGCAGCCGCTTGCGAGCAGCGCGACGACGGCCAATAGAAGAAGGCGATTCAGGGTCGGGGACATGGGAGTGCTCCTTTCGCCAAATTTCAATCGGCCAATGATACCACCCGTAATTAGTGAAGCCCTACTCGCTACGCTCGTTCGTCATAACCATTTTAATAGCCGCGATGCGGCTCTGGCGGATGCGCTCGCCGATCTCCGGTCCGCTGCCGCTGGCAGCGAGTGCGGCGGTGTCCACGGAACGCGCGGCGGCGAAGGCACGCACCCAGATGCCGGCCTGCGGATAGGGGCGTTCGGCGTAGCCGGTGCGGCCGCGGAAATCGGCCTCGCAGGCGAGCGTGAACTGCGTCACCCGCTCCGGCCGGCGGAAGGCGTCGAGCGCCTCTAGGGTTTCGAGCAGCGTGCCGGGACGAAGTTCCTCGGCGCGGTGGCCGTTGCCGTGCAGCCGCGCCACCAGCACCGCCAGGTCGCGGTAGTCGTTCGGCACGCGAAAACGCCGCGCAAGTTCGCGAATCATCTCGACCCCGCGCTGCTCGTAGCCGATGTGCTGCGGCCACTCGCCCGGCGGCGTCGCGCCCTTGCCGAGGTCGTGCATGAGCGCGGCAAAGCGCACGCGGGTATCGGGGGTGAGCGCGGCGGCGGCGTCGAGCACCATCATCGTGTGCACGCCGGTATCAATCTCGGGGTGGTGCTGTTCCGGTTGCGGCACCCCGTAGAGCGCTTCGATCTCGGGAAACAGGCGCCTGAGCGCGCCACAGGCGCGCAGCACTTCAAAGAAGCGTGCCGGCACCGAGGTGGCCAGCGCGCCTTCAAGCTCGGTCCAAACGCGCTCGGCGACGAGATGATCCACCTCGCCGTTCTCGACCATGCCGCGCATGAGCGCGAGGGTTTCGTCGGCGACCTGAAAGTTACGGTCAGCAAAGCGCGCGGCGAAACGCGCCACGCGCAGAATGCGCACCGGGTCTTCGCCGAAGGCCGGCGAGACATGACGCAGGATGCCGGCCTTGAGGTCAGCCGCACCGTGAAACGGATCGACGAGCTTGCCAGTCTCGTCCTCGGCCATGGCATTGATCGTGAGGTCACGCCGCTTGAGGTCGTCTTCGAGCGTCACGTCCGGCGCGGCATAGACCGTAAAGCCCTTGTAGCCGCGCCCGCTCTTGCGCTCGGTGCGCGCGAGCGCGTACTCCTCCTTGGTTTGCGGGTGGAGAAACACAGGGAAGTCGGTGCCCACGGGCTTGAAGCCCTGCGCGGTCATTTGTTCGGGCGTGGCGCCAACGACCACGTAGTCGCGGTCTTTGACCGGCAGGCCCAGAAGCTTGTCGCGTACGGCGCCGCCGACGAGATAAATTTTCATATGGCAAGACGAACGAGCATAGTGAGTAGGGCTACCTTTAAGGCGCCATCCTATGTGGCCGGGCGCGTGAAGCCAAGTATGATGGAACCATGAACCGCCTCTGGCTGCTTCTGTTCCCGTTGTGGCTTTCCGGCTGCGCCGAGATCACCTATTACACCCAGGCCGTCACCGGCCATCTCGGTATCCTGCTCAACAGCCGTACCCTCGAGCAGGTGCTGGACGATCCGGCCACGCCGCCCGAAACCCGCGCGCGCCTCGAACGCGCGCGCGAGATGCGCGACTACGCCTCACGCGTGCTGAAGCTCCCCGAGAACCGCAGCTATCGCATCTACGCCGACCTCGGCCGCCCGGCGGCGCTGTGGAACGTGTTCGCCGCGCCGGAGCTG
>CAKKQL010000067.1:8881-10680 GCA_919902095.1 Acidiferrobacterales bacterium | reverse complement strand
GCTGCCGCAGCGGCAACCGTTCGCTCAAGGCGGCGCTGTTGCTGCACAAGCAGGGATTCACCAGGGTCTATTCGCTCGCCGGCGGCATCGCGGCCTGGCAGCGTGACAACCTGCCCGTGGAGAAATAACGTGGCGGCGGTGCTCATATACGGCACGCGCATCTGTCCCTACTGCCGCATGGCCGAGCGCCTGCTGGAGAAGAAGGGCATTCGTCCCGAGAAGGTCATGGTGGACGACAACCCGGTGCGGCGCGAGGAGATGCTGCGCCTCACCGGTCGCACCAGCGTGCCGCAGATTTTTGTCGGCCCGCATCATGTCGGCGGTTACAGCGAGCTGTCCGATCTCGATCGCGCCGGAAAACTTGACGCCCTGCTTGCGCAGGCGTAAATCCAACCACACCCTACCGAGGCAGCCGTGGCCGAGCAGAACGAAAACCCGACGACTCCAGTCTTCAGCCTGGAGAAGATCTATATAAAGGATGTGTCCTATGAGGCGCCGGCCGTGCCGCATGCTTTTCTCGTGGCCGAGCCACCGCAGATCGGTGTCGAGCTCAGCCTCGACCATAGCGCCCTCGACACCGCGCAGGGCGTATTCGAGGTGGTGCTGACGGTCACCGTCACCGCCGCGCGCGAAGACAAGACCGTGTTTCTCGTGGAGCTGCAGCAGGGTGGCCTGTTCCGGATTCAGGGAGTCGACGGCGAGCTTTTGCGCAAGACGCTCGAGATCAATTGCCCGCACGTGCTGTTGCCGTTTGCGCGCGAGGCCATCAGCGATTTCCTCAGCAAGGGCGGGTTCCCGCCGATGCTGCTGCAGCCAATCAACTTTCAGACACTGTACGAGCAGAAGCTCTCGGCGCCGGCCGCGCCCCAGCCGGCCCAGGCGTAGCGCGGCCGCGTCAGTCGGCGCGGCACCCGGCACGAGAATTATAAAATGACCGCAAATACCAAACCGGGTATCGCCGTGCTGGGCGCCGGCTCCTGGGGTACGGCGCTTGGCATCCTGCTCGCGCGCAACGGCCATCCGGTGCAACTCTGGGGGCACGATGCGGCGCACTGCGCGCGTCTCGTGCGTGCGCGCGAGAACGCGGCCTTTCTTCCCGGCATCCGCTTTCCAGAAAATCTGACCGTCACCGCCGACCTGCCGCAACTGGCCGCGCCGCAGCGGCAGTTTCTGGTGGCGGTGCCAAGCCACGCCTTCCGCGCCACCCTGCGGGCGCTCAAGCCGCACGTGACCGCCGACACGGTGCTCGCCTGGGCGACCAAGGGTCTCGAGCCGGGCAGCGGCAAGCTGTTGTCGGACGTGGTCGCCGAGGAGCTGCCGGGGTTGCGCGCATCCGGCGTGGTCTCCGGACCGACATTCGCGCGCGAGGTGGCGCTGCACCTGCCGACGGCGCTCACGGTCGCCTCGACGACGCCCGCGGTGGCCGAGCGCATCGCCGGCTGGCTGCGCAACGAGCGTATTCGCGTGTACACCAGCACCGACGTTGCCGGCGTGCAGCTCGGCGGCGCGATCAAGAATGTGATGGCCATCGCCGCCGGCATTTCGGACGGGCTCGGGTTCGGGTCGAATGCGCGCGCCGCGCTCATCACGCGCGGACTCGCCGAGCTCACGCGCCTGGGTACGGCGCTCGGCGGGCGCGCCGAGACCTTCATGGGCCTCACCGGCGCTGGCGACCTGATTCTTACCTGCACCGACAACGCCTCGCGCAACCGCCGCCTCGGCATCGGGATCGGCCAGGGCCGCAAGCTGTCCGACGTCCTCGCCGAGCTGGGTCAGGAAGTGGAGGGCGTGGCGACGGC
>CAKKQL010000067.1:0-8781 GCA_919902095.1 Acidiferrobacterales bacterium | reverse complement strand
AGCTGTCCGACGTCCTCGCCGAGCTGGGTCAGGAAGTGGAGGGCGTGGCGACGGCACGCGAGGTGTACCAGCGCGCCCGCGCCCGCGGCATCGACATGCCGATCACCGAGCAGGTCTATCGCGTGTTGTACGAGGGCTTGGCGCCGCAGGCGGCGGTTGAGGCGTTGCTCAAGCGCGAGTCGAAGGCGGAGTAAAAAGCAATTCACAGGATTAACAGGATTAAAGCTTAAAAGGCTTTACGAATTAATCCTGTTAATCCTGTGAAATTATTCTCCGCCAGCGAAATCACGCTGGCGCCAGGCTTCGTACGCCACCACGGCCACGGCATTCGCAAGGCGAACGTCGTCCTATTCGCTTCGCTCATTCGTCTTACCTGAAGACAAGCTGCGGTTGCCGGGCCGAAGCGGCAGGCGCAGTCGGCAATCTTCGGGTACGCCCTCCACACCTCCGTCGGTAACCCCCGTGCCTCGGAGCCGAACAGCAGCGCATCGCCGACGCGGTATTCCACTTCAGCGTAGCGGCGCCGCGCGCGCGTGGAGAAGGCGAGCAGCCGGCGCGGATGGACGCGGTCCCGGAGGGCCGCCAGCGACGGATGGGTTTGAACCTCCACCCATTCGTGGTAGTCGAGCCCGGCGCGCCGCAGCTCGCGGTCATCGAGGCGGAAGCCGAGGGGCTCGATGAGGTGCAGTCGCGCGCCGGTATTGGCGCTCGGCCGGTGTTCCCGACGCGGCCCTACCTCCTCCATCCCTGGAGTCGACAGGCGGATGATGTTGCCGGTGTTGGGCGGAATCCGGGGCTGGTAGAGCACGACGTGAAACATGGCTTGGCAGGCGGCGGCTGGGCCGGGGCGGATTACCCGCTGCCGGTGGCACGGGCCAGTCCGGCAGGGGGCGCGGGCTGGTGCATTACCTTTTATGATATAGAGTTATGGCGATAACCCAGGCGTGAGCCTGTCCAGCGGGGGTGTGCCCATGGCAGTGACGACGGCCGAACGGCCCAGAAAGATTCGAATCGGCGATCTGCTGATCGCCAACAAGATCATTTCGCAGGAGCAGCTCAACACCGCGCTCGCGGACCAGAAGAAGAGCGGGCGCAAGCTCGGGCGCGTGCTGATCGAGAACGGTTTTCTCTCCGAAGACCAGATGCTCAATTTTCTGTCGCAGCAACTCAACATCCCCTACATCGACCTCAAGCGTTTCAATTACAAGGCCGAGGTCGTGCGCCTGCTGCCGGAGGCGTACGCCCGCCGTTTCCGCGCCATCGCGCTCGAGGACCGTACCGAGGGCGTGCTGGTCGGCATGGCCGACCCCACCGACATCTTTGCTTATGACGAACTGGCGCGCGCGTTGCGCAAGCCGCTGCGCCTGGCCGTGGTCAAGGAGGCCGAGCTTCTCAAGACCGTCGATCGCGTTTACCGCCGCACCGAGGAAATCTCGGGCCTGGCGGCGGAACTCGAACAGGAACTCACCGCCGCCGGCGCCGGCGTGGATCTGGGCGAACTCGCGGCCGCCGAGGGGCTGACCGACGCGCCGGTGGTGAAGCTGCTGCAGAGCATGTTCGAGGACGCGATGCAGGTGAACGCCTCCGACATTCACATCGAACCGGACGAGAGGGAGTTGCGCATCCGTTTCCGCCAGGACGGCGTGCTGCGCATACAGACCATGGCCGACCGGCGCATCGCCGGCGCACTCGCGACGCGCATCAAGCTCATGGCCAACCTCGATATCTCGGAGAAGCGCCTGCCGCAGGACGGCCGCTGCAACGTGCGCATCCGCGACAAGAGCATCGACGTGCGCATCTCGACCATGCCGGTGACCTGGGGCGAGTCGGTGGTGATGCGTCTGCTCAATCCGTTCTCGGGTGTGCTTACGCTCGAACAGCTGGGCATGCCCAAGGGTATTCTTGAGCGTTTTCGGCGCACGATCCACAGCCCGAACGGCATGATGCTGGTGACCGGCCCGACCGGCAGCGGCAAGACCACGACGCTCTACGCGTCGCTGCTCGAACTCAACCGGCCGGAGGTCAAAATCCTGACGGTCGAGGACCCGATCGAGTACCGCATCACCGGTATCAACCAGACGCAGGTCAACCCCAAGATCGAGCTCACCTTCGGGCGGGTGCTGCGCTCCATGTTGCGCCAGGACCCGGACATCATTCTGGTGGGCGAAATGCGCGACCAGGAAACGGCCGAAATCGGCCTGCGCGCCGCCATGACCGGCCACCTGGTGCTCTCGACCCTGCACACCAACGACGCCATCTCGACGGCGCTGCGTCTGGTCGACATGGGCGTGGAGCCGTACATGGTGGCGGCGTCCTTGCGCGGCATCGTGTCGCAGCGCCTGGTGCGGCGCATCTGCGAGTCCTGCGCCGAGCCCACGGAGCTTTCGCCCGCGCACCTGGCGCTCGTGCGCGCCGAGGCCGGCGACAAGGCCGAAACCCTGCACTTCAAGTTCGGGCGCGGCTGCAGTCATTGCAACGGCACCGGCTACCAGGGGCGTATCGGCATCTATGAGTTTCTGGAAATGGACGCGGCGCTGGTCGATGCCATGCACACCGGCGACCCGCTGACATTCGCCTCGGTGGCCCGCAAGCAGCCCGGCTACCAGAGCCTGCGCCGCAGCGCCATCATTCTCGCGGCCCAGGGCATTACCACCCTGGATCAAGTCGCGCGCGTCACCTTCGGCATGGAGGACTAATCCTCTTATGTCCGGACGAACGAAGTAGGGCTACCTTTATGCCGGTCTATCAGTACCGCGGCCGCAACCAGCGCGGCGAGGCCGTCAAGGGCCAGGTGGATGCCGCCTCGCCGGATGCGGTCGCCACGCAGCTGTTCAACAGCGGCGTCACGCCGATAGACATCAATCTCACCAAGACCAGCCAGGACGTGTTTGCGCTGTTGCGTACCCGCTTCGGCGGCGGCAAGGTGGAGCTGGTCGATCTGATTCTTTTCTGCCGCCAGATGTACACCCTGATGAAGGCCGGCGTGCCGATCATGCAGGCGCTGCGTGGCTTGCGCGAGTCCACCCAGAACCCGGCGTTCGGCCGCATCATCCAGTCCATCAGCGCAAGCCTGGATACCGGCCTGGAGCTGTCCACGGCGCTGAAGCGCCACGGCGATATATTTCCGCCGCTCTTTATCAGCATGGTTCAGGTCGGCGAAAGCACGGGCAGCTTGGAAGAGGTGTTCCAGCAACTGGCGATTTATCTGGACCGCGAAAAGGATACCCGCGATCGCGTCAGGTCGGCCCTGCGTTATCCCATTTTTGTCGTTGTCGCCATGGTTATCGCCCTGGCGATTATCAATCTCTTTGTGATCCCGGCGTTCGTCAAGGTGTTTGCCAGTTTCCGTATTGAGCTCCCCTGGAGCACAAAGCTGCTGATTGCGATGTCAAAATTCACTATCGCCTATTGGCATGTCATTCTGGTCGTTGCTATAGGCGCCATTTTGGCTGCACGTGGCTATGGGCGTACCGCGGACGGTCGTTACCGTTGGCATCGACTCAAGCTGAACTTGCCGGTGGCCGGCAAGATCATCACCAAGGCGATGTTGAGCCGTTTCACCCGCGCGCTGGCGGTGATGATCAAGGCCGGCGTGCCGCTGGTGCCGGGCATGACGGTGGTCAGCCGCGCGGTTGACAACGATTTCATCAGCGAACGCATCCTGCAGATGCGCGATGGCGTGGAGCGCGGCGAAACCATCGCGCGCACCGCCGCGGCCACGGGAATGTTTCCGCCGCTGGTGATCCAGATGCTCTCGGTCGGTGAGGAAAGTGGCGCCGTGGATGCTCTGATGCTGAACGTCGCGGAATTCTATGACCGCGAGATCGACTACGACATCAAGAATCTGAGCGCCGCGATCCAGCCGATATTGATCATTATCCTTGGTGTGATGGTGCTGATTCTGGCCTTGGGCGTGTTCCTGCCGATGTGGGAACTGGTGCAGGTGACGCGGAAGTAAGTTTCGGCCGTTTCTTAAGAAACTGGACAAATTACCACCTCTAACCTATTGTACCGGAACGGCAGATATGTCCAGTAGCACTGGCGAGGCTAATTCCGGAACATGGGTTGCCACGAATTGGAGGGCAAGAAGAGCAAGCGCGCGCGGGTTTTCCCTGTTCGAACTGGTGGTGGTGATCGTGATTATCACGATCCTCTTCGTAATCGCAATCTCGCGACTGATTGCCTTGCAGGTTGATGCCGAGCGGGTTGTCATGGAGTCGACGGTCGGGGCTATGCGGAGCGGACTTGGTATAAAGGTGGCCGAATCCATCGTCAGGCAAAAGGTGGCGACATTGCCCGCGTACGAGAACAGCAATCCCATGAGTGTGCTGGCAGAGGTGCCCAAGAACTATTTGGGGGAGCTTGCCGAGGCTGACCCTCATGCGTTGGAAAAGGGCAGTTGGTATTTCGACTTGCCCGGTCGGGCGCTCGTGTATATTGTTGACAACACTGGTTATTTTTCTGGGGGGGTCGATGACCCTCCCCGTGCCAGGTTCAAAATTCGACTGGTATATACTGACGCCAACGGGAATGGGGTCTATGACAGCGGCATTGACGCGATTGAAGGTATGCAGCTAGCGGCAATGGAATCTTATCAATGGAGAAGGTAACTCGAATTTAGTTCGTGTTTTCATGGAGAATAGATAAATGAAACAGCAGCATGCGGGTTTCACCCTGATCGAACTCGTCATCGTCATCGTCATCCTCGGCATCCTTGCGGCGACGGCATTGCCAAGGTTCGCTGATCTATCCGTCGATGCGCGTCTGGCCGCGCTCAACGGCATGGCTGGCGGCATGCGCAGCGCCGCCGCCATCGCGCGTGCCACGCAGCTGGCCAAGGGTCTGAGCTCCAATGGGTCTGTGACGGTAGATGGGGTGGCCGTTACCATGAAGGACGGCTATCCGACCGCGAGCTTCATTGACGACCTGATTACGGACTACTCCGGGTTCACGGCCACCTTCCTCGGGACGCCCAGTGCCACCCAGGCGCGGTTCACGATGCGGACCAACTGTTACGTTACGTACACCGAGTCCACGGGCACCGGCGTGACGGTGTCCACCGACGGCACGACCGGCTGTTAAGTTCCTATTGCCGGTTCTGGAAAACAGCCTTCGGTGCGCGGAAATCTGGAGGCTTATCGTGATGTCCCCGTACATTTGCCAGCCCGACGTTCTGGCAGGATAATGTTGACCGTAGAGCGAAGTCCGTTTAGACGAGAGGCTACATAAATCATGAAGAAAAGCGCCGGCTTCACCCTGATCGAACTGGTCATCGTCATCGTCATCCTCGGCATCCTGGCCGCCGCCGCGCTGCCGCGATTCTCGGATTTATCCACCGACGCGCGCCTGGCCGCGATCAACGGTCTCACCGGCAGTCTGCGCAGCACCGCTGCCATCGCCCACGCCACGCAGCTCGCCAAGGGCCTGAGCTCCAACGGCAACGTCCTGCTGGAGGGCACGGTGATCCAGATGAACGACGGTTATCCCATCGCCAGCGCCATCGATGATGCGCTGTCGGACTACTCGGGTTTTACTTTCACCGTGCTCAGCGGCGGCGCGGGGGCCAACCCGGGGGCGAAATTCACGCTGCGGACGGGCTGCCACGTGACCTATTCGGCTGCCAATGGCACCACCGCTGCAACGGTTTCGACCGACGCCCAGTCGGGTTGCTGATTGGATACAGGGATTGTGTTTTGCACAGAAATAGCCGATCTTAAGTATTCATAGGGTTTAATAAGGAGGACAAGATTATGAAGAAAAGCGCCGGCTTCACCCTGATCGAACTGGTCATCGTCATCGTCATCCTCGGCATCCTGGCCGCCGCCGCGCTGCCGCGATTCTCGGATTTATCCACCGACGCGCGCCTGGCCGCGATCAACGGTCTCACCGGCAGTCTGCGCAGCACCGCTGCCATCGCCCACGCCACGCAGCTCGCCAAGGGCCTGAGCTCCAACGGCAACGTCCTGCTGGAGGGCACGGTGATCCAGATGAACGACGGTTATCCCATCGCCAGCGCCATCGATGATGCGCTGTCGGACTACTCGGGTTTTACTTTCACCGTGCTCAGCGGCGGCGCGGGGGCCAACCCGGGGGCGAAATTCACGCTGCGGACGGGCTGCCACGTGACCTATTCGGCTGCCAATGGCACCACCGCTGCAACGGTTTCGACCGACGCCCAGTCGGGTTGCTAGCCTTCGCAAGCGGTATACACACCGTAAGGGGTGAGCGCATCGGGGTGCTCACCCCTTTTGTTTTTTTGCCGCACGCACCCGCTGCCCATTTCCGCCTTCGCCCCGTCTGATGCCGAGCCTGGTTTCCCTCCGCGACCATTGGCGTGAGCGGCTCGTGTCGCTCGCTGTCGCCGCGGCCTGTGTGGCGGCGCTGTTCTTCAACGGCACCAATCTCGGTGTCCTCAGTCTCACGCTCGCCTTGCTGACGGTCGCCCTATGGGGTGTTCTCTGGTGGCGCGGCCCGACCGGCCTGCATGTGCCCAAGACGGGCCTGATCGTGGCGATGCTGCTGTACTGGACCTGGCTTGCCATCACCCTGATATGGAATCCGGTGGCGTACATCGGGACGACCGTCGGTTTCTGGTGGCAGAGCCTCCTGCCGATGGGGTTTATCATCATGGTGCTGATGGCGGAACGAGCACGGATAGCGTGGCCGTATCTGTCGGCGTTCACCTTGCTCGCGGGTCTCGGTTTGGGGCTGCACGGCGGCTATCAGATGTTCGTTCTGAATCAACCGCCGCGGTCGCTGTTTCTCGACGCCAATATGTACGCCGCGATGCTTAACCTCATCGCATTGCCGACGGCGGGTTATTTGCTTTTGCGCTGTCTCCCAGGAAAAACATCGCGCACCCTGCCCACCGTGCTCGGCGCGGCGTTTTTTCTTCTGGTTTGCGGTGTGATGATCACGCGCAGTCGGGGATCGATCCTGACCCTGTTCTTCGGTCTTGGGCTGCTCGTAGCCTGCACGTATCGCCATGTACCCAGGCGCGCACTCGCGGCGGTGCTCGCGCTCGTGTTCCTCGCCTACGCGGGCGCGGAACTGGGTTCGCAGGGCGGGCTGACGGCGCGCTTCGGCACGCTTTCCGATCCCGCGGCGGCGGGCAGCGAGCGCTGGCTCATCTGGCGGCAATCGTGGGAGCTGTTGCGGCAGTCCCCCTGGTGGGGGGCGGGCGTGGGGTTGTACCCGCTGGTCTGGGCGCGCTACCGTCATCCGGACGACGGTAGCGCCGGATATTTCGCGCATAACGATTATCTGCAGCTCTGGATCGAAGCCGGCCTGCCCGGTCTGGTTCTGTTTCTCGCGGTGCTGGCATCGGCCGCTTGGCTGTTTGCACACACGCTGCGGAACCGGAATCTGCCCGCCGCGGACCGCGTCGAGGCCGCCGGGCTCTTCGCCGGCTTGGCCGCTATCGCCATGCATGCGCTGATCGAGTTCCCGTTTTACATCCCCCCGATATTGATCGTGTACGGTCTGATGCTGGCACGGCTCCAGTCCCTGGCAACGTCTCACGGCCACGTCAAATCGTGGGTAATCCGCCCGGCGCAGTATTTCAGCCGTGGTGGATTCCGCACCATCGTTGCGGCCACGGCACTGCTGCCACTCGCGTACTTCGCCAGTATCGTCCTGTCGGACCTCGATATGCAGCGGGGCGTGGAGCTGGCGGCACAAGGGCATCCTGACGCAGCCGACGAGGTGCTGGCACGCGCCATGCGCTTGCGCCCTAATTCTGACAGTGTGCCGATCGCGCGCGCCGATCTTCGTCGGCACGTCCTCGGACAGAATCCGGCGCTCGACGCGCAACAAAAGGCGAAGCTGTTCGAGGACGCCGATCAGCTGCTGGCGCGCGCCGAGCGACTCAATCCACTGCGCCCGGTCACATTCCTGGTGCGCGCCGAGCTGTACCGCCTGAACCCCGGACTGGCCGGCACGCAATGGCGCGATAAGGTTGAGCGGTCCTACCGGGCCGCGCTTGAGCGCAATCCGCGCTTCTATCCCGCCCGATATCTCTATGGCCGGTTCGTTCTCGGTCTGGGCGACGTGCCGCGCGCCCGCAGAATTCTGGATGAGGGCGCATCTTACGGCTATGCGGAAGATGAGGGGGTTGCCCCGTATTTACTTCTGACCGCGGAATTGCGTGAGCGCACGGGCGATGTCCGTGGCGCCGAGGCGCTGAGAAAACGCCTGGCCGCCTATCTTGCGCATCGTGGCGACTCGGATACTTTCCGGCCGAAAGCGCAGCCGCCGTTGCTCATGCCGGATTTCACCGGCACGTCGCCGGCGATAAAGAGCCGGTAGTCCCGATGGATACTGTCGTTGATACCGGGCCCAGAGAACGGACAAGATAACGCCCGATGCCGTTGGCCATTTTTCCATTGCCGTCCAGGATCCGCGCGCTGTTCGCGCACGCGGGATATCCGACGCTCTTCGCGCTGTTTTTCGGCGGCGCACTTGTTTCCTCGCTATTCTTCAACGGCACCTACATCGAGTATTTTGCGCTTGCGGGTGTGCTGTTGACCGTGCTGCTGCTGGCGGTTTTGTGGCGTGGCTACAACGAGGGCTTCCACCTGCCGAAGACGGCGCTCGCACTGAGCCTGACACTGTTCTGGGCCTGGCTCGCGCTGGGCCTGATCTGGAGCCGCGTGCCGTACGTGAGCATGGTGAACTTCTGGTGGGTCGGGAGCATCGCGCTGGTATTCTGGCTCGCCACGCTCACGCCCGATATCGAGCGTTGCTGGCAGTGGGCATCGCGGGCGGTGTTCCTCGTCGGGC
>CAKKQL010000066.1 GCA_919902095.1 Acidiferrobacterales bacterium | reverse complement strand
CTGCAACAGCTCAACGACGCGCTGTTGCGCCAGCAGCAGCTGCTCCACCGGCTGACGAACGACCTCGCCGCGCTCACCGAGCGCCTGCGCGGGCTCGACGCCTCGCCGGTCGGCCGGCGCGAGGACGAGCCCCCGCCGCCGCATTACTGACGCGTGTCAGCGCCGGCGCACGTAAAAATAGAATTTTCCGTCGCGTTCTTCGCTCACTACCAGTTTATTGCCGGTGCGTTCGCACCACGCAGAAATGTCCATACGGGAACCGAGGTCGGTGCAGATCACCTCCAGCACCTGCCCCGGCTGCATTTGCTTGATCGCGCGGTTGGTTTCCACGATCGGCACCGGACAGCACTGGCCGGTGGTATCTACACGGCGATCAGGCTTGATATCACTCATGTGGAGGCGGCCGCCGGTCGGCGCAGCAGGGAGGCAAGACGTGCCTGGCAATCGGCCTCGTTCGTGAAGAACCAAGCCTCCAGGCCGCGCGATCGCGCGCGCTCGATGTTGTCGGGGTTGTCGTCGATGAACAGCGCCTGCGCCGGGGACAGGCCGAGATCGGCGACGACGTCGTCGAACAGGCTCGCGTCGACCTTGCCCTTGCCGAGGCGGTAACTGATGTAGAGCCGGTCGAACTCGCGAAAGAAACCGTCGCGCGCGTCCAGCCGGTCGAGCCAGTCCACCTGGTCGCTGACGAGCGCGCAGCGCAGGCCGCGGGCGCGCAGGCCGCGCACCAGTTCCAGCATGCGCGGACGCAACCTGAAGCGCGCGAGGATGTCGGTGCGCAATGCGTCGCCGGTTTCGCGGAAGCCGAGTCGCTCCCGCAGCACGCGCCAGAAATCGGCCTCCGTCCCGCGCCCGAGGATGTAGCCGCTGGAGTAAATGACCTCGGCGCAGACCGCGAGCACGCGCTCGGGGTCGAGACCGTTGCGCACCGCGAGCGCATGCAGCCCCTGGTGGAACCCTTCGTCGGCCAGCACGCCGCCATAGTCGAACAGCACCGCGCGCGTGTCAGCCATGCCGGTCCTCCTGCGTCAGGATGCGCGGCCAGCGGTCATACACCGCGCGTTGTGCCGCCTTGGGATTGGGGAAACAGGTCGTGACCGTCTGGTCCCCGTGCTTGTATTTGACGCCGCCGCACACGGTCAAAGTTTCTCACCGGCAACTGCTCCCGGCGTTGCTCTACCTCCTCCATCCATGGAGTCGTAAAGCGCGCGGATTTCCGGCAGCGCCTCGGCCAGATGGTCGAAGCGATGCGAGCCGCCGGGATAGACAACGACCTTACCGCAGCCACAGTAATACGCCTGCGCCAGGCGGTAATCCAGCAAGTCGTCGCCTTCGTCGAGCAGCACCAGCGTTGGCACCGCCGGGTTGCACTGCGGCACCTGGTAGCGCGCAAACGCCCGCACCTGCTCCGCGGTGAGCACGTAGTCCTCGCCCGTGGCCTCGTTGCGGTTGGGGCCGACGACGTTCAGCAGGTCCGCTTCCGGACGCAGCGCCGGGTTGATGAGCGCCATGCCCGCGCCCAGTTCCGGCGCGAGATAGCGCGCCCAGAAGCCGCCGAGCGAGCTGCCGACCAGCAGCAGCTTTTTGTCCTGCGGCTGCTCGCGACGCACGCGCGCAAAATACTCTCGCAGATAGCCGGCCGCCTCGTCGGCCTTGTGGGCCGGATAGGTCGGCGACAACACGGTAAGGTCGGGCAGGTGCTGGCGCAGCCACGCCGCCTTGCCGGACGTGCCGCCGCTGTTCAAGCCGTGCAGATAGACGATCACGCGTCTCACCCCTGATTCTTCTGTCCAGAACCGATGGGCGGTAGCGGCAGCACGCCCGCCGGTCCGGCCTCCTGGAGTGCCGTATCTTATCTTAAGTGCAGGTGGCGCGTTTGCTGCCGCATCCCGTTTCAGGAGGAAACATTCATGTCCACATCAATCACCCGAACCACCATGAAACTGTTCGTACTCGTCGCTGCGCTCGCGCTGGGCGCCTGCGTCATCGTCCCGTCGTCGTACGAGACCCAGGCCTTCGGCAAGTCCAAGAAATTCGCCGTGGTGTCCATCGCCGCCACGCCGGAAATCAGCTCTGGCTCCGGCACCGGTTCCGGCATCGGCTTTACCCTCTCGGGCCTGGTCAAGGCGGCCTCGGACGAGTCCGGCTACAGCAACGACGCCGACAAAATTCTCGCCGACACCGCGCCGCTGATCCTCAAGGAACTCGGGAATTACCGGCATTACACGCTGGTCCCGGCCAAGACCGTGCTCGCCCACAAGGCCTACCGCACCGCCGAGGCCGAGGACACCAGCATGACCCTGGGTTTCGGCAAGAAATGGCTGGTGGCACCGGGTTACAAGTACTTCAAATCCGAGGACAAGCTCGGCCGGCTCGCACGTGAGCTCAACGTGGACGCGGTCATGGTCGTGAACGTGAATTATTCCGCGGGCTTCACCGGCGCCCAGGTCGGCGGCATTATTTCCGGTGGCGTGCACAACGGCAAGGCGATGGTGACGGTCTACGCCGTCAACCGCGACGGCCGCGTGATCTGGAAGGACGGCGGCGACGCCAGTTCCGAAAACAGCATCGGCGGCGTCGGCGAGTCGGTGAACTTCACGCGCCTGCACCCGCTGCTGGTCGAGGCCACACGCAGCGCCACGAAGAAACTCATGGAAAAGATGGGGAGCAAGATCGCGTCGCTCTAGGTCAGCCCCTCCCGTCTGTCGCGTCGCGAGCCCGCCGAGGGGAAACCCTCGGCGGGTTTTTATTTTCCGCGGGACCACGCTATGTTAGCCGTACGCAATGGGAGGCAAACCATGCCCAGACTCTTCTCTGAATTCAAACTGCGGGAGCTTGCGTTTCGCAACCGCATCTTCGTCTCGCCCATGTGCCAGTACTCGGCCACCGACGGCGTGCCGAATACCTGGCATCTGGTGCATCTGGGCGCGCGCGCCGTCGGCGGCGCCGGGCTGGTGATGGTCGAGGCCACCGGCGTCTGCCCCGAGGGCCGCATCTCGCCGTACGATCTCGGTCTCTGGAACGACGTCCAGCGCGACGCCTTCAAGCCGATTGCCGCCTTTATCAAGGAACAGGGCGCGGTCGCGGCGATCCAGCTCGCGCACGCCGGCCGCAAGGGCTCGACCGACGCGCCATGGCTATCGGGCAAGGCGCTCGCGCCCACCGAAGGCGGCTGGGTGCCGCACGCACCGAGCGCCCGGCCCTTCAGCCCAGACAGCCCGATGCCGCGCGCGCTGACGCAAGCGGACATCGCTGCGGTCGTGCGCCAGTTCGCCGAGAGCGCGCAGCGCGCGCTCGACGCCGGCTTCGAGGTGGTCGAGGTCCACATGGCCCACGGCTACCTGCTGCACGAATTCCTGTCGCCGCTCTCGAATACGCGCACCAACGAATACGGCGGCAATCTCGATAATCGCATGCGCCTGCCGCTCGCGGTCGCCAAGGCCGTGCGCGCCGTATGGCCCAAGCATCTGCCGGTGTTCGTGCGCATCTCGGCAACCGATTGGGTCGAAGGCGGTTGGGATTTGCCGCAGTCCGTGGAGCTGGCGAAGCGACTCAAGGATACCGGGATAGACCTGATCGACTGCTCCAGCGGCGGCCTGACGCCGGATGCCAAAATTCCCGCCGCGCCGGGCTTTCAGGTTCCGTTCGCGACCGAAATCCGGAAACAGGCCGGCATCGCCACCGGCGCCGTCGGGCTCATCACCGAGCCGCAGCAGGCGGAGGAAATCGTGAGCCACGGCTTGGCGGACGTGGTGCTGCTGGCGCGCCAGTACCTGCGCGACCCTTACTGGCCGCTGCGCGCGGCGCAACGGCTGAACGTGGAGGCTCCCTGGCCGAAGCAGTATTTGCGGGC
>CAKKQL010000065.1 GCA_919902095.1 Acidiferrobacterales bacterium | reverse complement strand
CAGTTCGAAGCTCAGGATGTGGAGCGCGAGCATGGTGGTGTAGTCCGTGACCAGGCGGTGATAGGCGAAGTAGCCGGTCAGCAGCGGCAGGAAGGTCACAGTCCAGGCAACGTAATCGCCGGTGCGCGACAGAAACCGCCGCACCGGGTCGGTCACGCGGTTCACCAGCAGGGCCACCAGCGTCACAATGCTGGCGAGTCCGACGACGTCGATCAGGTACGCCGGCAGGGCCGGCCAGGAAACGCCAAGTGTCCAGCGCACGAACAGGATATGCGGCGCGTAAAACAAGAACGTCACTAAAAAACCGGCGTGGAACACATAACCGCCGATGAATACCAGCGGCGCGCTCTTGATGGCACCGGGCATGGGCAGCGAGCGGGTAAAAACCGTTCGCCAGCCACCGGCCGCGGCACTCCCGCGCGCCTCGGACAAGTCCGGGCTTTTGCCGAGCAGCCACATCTCGCACAGCCGGATGGCCACGCCGACGATAAAAACGACCAGCGCGATCTGCAACCCCGGCCCACGCGCCCAGTTGAGCAGCTCCATGCCGGTCATGGCTTCTTCCCACTTTCGAGTTCATCGGCGGTGAGTTTCACGTGCGCCTGCTTCGCCATTTTGTGTTTGCGCACGCCCGCGAAGCCGACGGCTGCGCCGGCGGCGACACCGACGGCGATCGCGGCACCGGCCGCGGCCGACAGCGGCAACCGCGGTGCCGGCAGCGGCGCGTAGAAACTGCCGGCATCCCAGAAGTCCGGCTCCGAGCAACCGAGGCAACCGTGTCCGGACTCGATCGGGAAGCTCACGCCGCCGTTCCACTTGGTGGTGGCGCAAGCGTTGTAGGTCGTCGGACCCTTGCAGCCGAGCTCATACAGGCACCAACCGTTGCGCGCGCCCTCGTCGTCAAAGGTCTTGGCGAACTTGCCCTGGTCGTAGAACGGCCGGCGGTAGCAGCGGTCGTGGATGGTGTCGCCGAAGAACACCTTCGGCCGGCCGTAGCCGTCGAGCTCGGGCAAGGTGCCGAGCGTGAGGAAGTGCGCCACCACGCCACTGATGACCACTGGAATCGGCGGGCAGCCGGAAACATTGATCAGCGGCTTGCGCGCAACCAGTCCCTTGTCCATGAGTTCGCCCACGCTCACGGCACCGGTGGGATTTGGGTTGGCGTGCGGCAGGCCGCCAAAGGAGGCGCAGGTGCCGACGGCGATGACGGCGGCCGCGTGCGGCACGGCCTCCTTGAGAATTTCGAGATTGGTTCGGCCGGCGATGGTCGAATAGACGCCGCCGTCCTTGAGCGGCACGGAACCGTCCACGATGAGGATGAATTTTCCGCTGTTGTCACGCATGGCCTTCGCGAGCGCCTCTTCCGCCGCGTGCCCGGCGGCCGCGAACAGCGTCTCCTGGAAATCGAGCGAGATGAGGTCGAACAGCAGCCCTTCGAGCGTCGGCGAGTGCGAGCGCGTCAGCGATTCCAGGCAGCCGGTGCATTCCTGAAAAGAGAGATACACCACCGACTGGCGCGTGGCGCGCGCGAGCTTGTCCGCCATCACCGCCGCCATGGACGGCGGCAGCGCCATTATCGAGGCGAGCGTGGCGCAATACTTGAGGAACCCGCGCCGGCTCACGCCGCGCTGCGCCAGTTCCTCGCCCAGGGTTCTCGGTTCCGACATCGGCGCCTCCTACTCCGTCTTGAGTCGCGCGCGTAACGCGCTCAGCGCCGCGCGCGCATCGGCATCGTGAGTCTTCAGGATCTCAGGCACGTGAGAGACCTCGATCAGGTCCGCGACGACGTGACCGCTGTCGTCGCGATGCGTGGTGCGCCACACGCCGTGAATGGCGGTTTCCTGCACCTGCGTTTCGCCGAGCGCACGGACGCTGGCGTTGACCTCGCCCGCGCCGAGCGCCGCCGCCAGCGCCGCGTCATCGGTCGGCGACATCGGCAGGCCGCGCAGGTCGATGCTCCCGCCCTGCCCGGTCTCGACCAGCGTCGCCAGCAGGGTTTCGATTTCGTGCAGAATCGGCTGGACGCTGCCGAGCAGACTTGCCGGCATCGGGTTTTCGACGTGCACCGGAATATCGCGCAGACTCATGCGTGTCCCCGCCACCGTTCAATCAGCTCGAGCGCCGCCGCGCCCGCGTGCGGGATGGCTTGCGCGACCGGCGCCGTCGGTGCGTCGCCCCAGTCCAGCGACTGCGGCTCGATGCCGATGAGCGCGCGGCGCGCCGGCAGCAGGCCGGTCAGGCGCGCGATGGCGAGCAGGTCCACGAGGCTCACCTCGTGCACGCTCAGGCGGCGCTGACGGTTGAGAAAGCGGTCCATCTCCTCGCCCTCGAAGACCTGTACCGTGCCCGGCGCCTGCTGCATCTTCGCGGCGTCAATGATGATGAGTTTTTCAGCGTCCTCGATTACCGCGGCGAGCGTGAAGCTGAGCGTGCCGACATCGAGAAATTCGGTCCCCGACAGGTCGCCGGCCTGCTCCTGCAGCCGGCGCACGGCGTGCACGCCGGCGCCGTCGTCCTGCAACAGGGTATTGCCCATGCCGAGCACGAGGGTTCGGGCGGTCATGGACGCGCGCCGCGCAGGTAATCCACAAGCGCCTGCCTCTGGCTGTCCGTCAGCGCGAAGCGGTGCTGGTGCACGGCACCGGGGCGCAGCACCGGTGCCATGTGTTCCGGCTCGGTCCGAAAGCTCGCCGGACCGCCGGCATGGCAACGCGCACAGCGCGACTCAAACAACGCCTTGCCGGTCTCGGCTTGCGCGCCGGCGAGGAGCGGGGGCATCATGGTGAGCGCGGCGGCCGCTCCGAGGAATTGCGCGGTCGTGGGGAAAACGAGCCGGAGGGTGATCGCATCAGCCACAGCTGCATGGTACGCAGGGCGGCAGGGGCTTTCTTGATATAGGTCAAAATCAGCCGGCCGGCGGCTATTACGATGACGCATTACCCGGCGTTCGGAGAGAGCAGCCATGTGTCTCGGCATACCCATGCAGGTTATGGAAATCAGCGGCTACAGCGCCCGCTGTCAGGCCAAGGGCGTGGAGCGCGACGTGAGCCTGTTCCTGATGCAGCACGAGCCCGTGGTGCCGGGCGATTTCGTCATGGTGCACGTCGGGTACGCCATCCAGAAAATGAGCGCGCAGGAGGCGCGCTCGGCATGGGAGCTGTACGACGAAATGCTGAGCGCCGAGGGCCGTCCCGGTGCATGAGCTTTCCGTCTGTCAGGGCATGCTCGACCAAGTCGCGCGCGTGGCCTCGGACCACGGCGCCACGGGCGTGAAAAATATCGTCGTGCGCATCGGCCCGCTCTCGGGTGTCGTGCCGTCGTTGCTGGCGCAGGCGTTTCCGCTGGCGCGCGCCGGTACCATTGCCGAGGCCGCCGAACTCACCATCGAGGAACTGCCGGTGCGCGTGCGTTGCGAGTCCTGCGGCGCCGAGACCGAGGCCACCGCGAGCCGGCTGCTGTGCGGCGAGTGCGGCGACTGGCACACGCAGCTACTGAGCGGCGATGAGTTGTTGCTCGTCAGCGTCGAATTAATTCGGAATGCGGAGTGCGGAATTAATTAAAGATTCCGCATTCCACATTGGGAGGTGTTATGTGTGATACCTGTGGCTGCAATGTCACCCACGCCAACGAGGATTTGGCGCTGAAGAGGAACGAACACGGCCAAAGCGCGGTAAGCGTGCTCACCGATCTGCTGTCCGAAAACGACCGCCAGGCGGCGCACAACCGCCAGCACTTCGACGCGCACGGCGTGCTCGTCATCAACCTCATGTCCTCGCCCGGCGCCGGCAAGACGCTGTTGCTTGAAGCCACCATCCGCGCGCTGCGGGATGAGCTGCGCCTGGCCGTCATCGAGGGCGACCTCGAAACCGAGAACGACGCCGCGCGCATCCGCGCCCAGGGCGTGCCGGCGCACCAGATCACCACCGGCACCGCCTGCCATCTCGACGCGCACATGGTGCACGACGCCCTGCACCATATGCAGCTGGCGGGTCTGGATATTCTGTTCATCGAGAATGTCGGCAATCTCGTCTGTCCCGCGAGTTTCGACCTCGGCCAGCACCGCAACGTGACGCTGCTCTCGACCCCCGAGGGCGACGACAAGCCGTCGAAGTATCCGGTGATGTTCCGCGCCGCCGACCTGCTGCTGCTCACCAAGACCGACCTGCTGCCGGTGCTGGACGATTTCGATCCGGCGCGCGCCGAGACCAACCTGCGCGCGCTCGCCAGCCCGGCGCCGGTGCTCAGGCTGTCGGCCCGGAGCGGCGCTGGCCTGCCGGCGTGGCTCGACTGGCTGCGTGCCGAGGTGCGGGCGCAACGCGCGCGCGTCGCCGCCAAAATCTCCCTGCGCCCGACGGTTCAGGCCGACGGTGCGCGCCTGCACGCCGGCGGCGCCAACCTGCGCTTCCAGGCGGGACGCTGAACGCGCATGGCCCTCAGCGCCAAAGACTGGCTGGAAAAAATCCGCTCGCTGCCGCTGCCGCCGAAGCTGCGCATCATGAACGTCTGCGGCGGCCACGAGCGTTCGATCACGATGGCCGGCCTGCGCGGCGCGCTGCCGAAGAACATCGAGCTTATCCCCGGTCCCGGTTGTCCGGTGTGCGTCTGTCCGGAAGAGGACGTGTACCAGGCGATCCAGCTCGCGCTCCACGAGAAGATCATCCTCGTCGCCTTCGGTGACATGCTGCGCGTGCCGGTGAACGCGCCGAAGAACGAGGCGCGCTCGCTGGAAGAGGCGAAGGCGCGCGGCGCCGATATCCGCCCCATCGCCTCGCCGGCCGAGGCGGTGCGCATCGCGCGCGAGAATTCCGGCACGCCGGTGGTGTTCTTTGCGGCCGGTTTCGAGACCACGACCGCGCCGGTCGCCGGCATGCTCGCCGAGGGCGTGCCAGATAATCTGTTCGTGCTGCTCAGCGGCCGGCTCACCTGGCCGGCGGTGGCGATGCTGCTCGAAAGCGAATCTGCGGGATTCGATGCGCTCATCGCCCCGGGCCATGTCTCGACCATCATGGGTCCGGAGGAATGGAACTTCGTGGTCGAGCGGCACGGATTGCCGGCGGCGGTCGCCGGCTTCACGCCCGAAAGCCTGCTGGCGGCGATGTATTCGGTGCTGCGCCAGAAACTCGAAGGCCGTTCCTTTCTCGACAACTGCTATCCCGAGGTCGCGCACGCCGGCGGCAATCCCACGGCACGGGCGCAGATGGCGCAGACGCTGGACGTGACCGACGCCAACTGGCGCGGCGTCGGCATCATCCCGAAATCCGGTTTCGCGTTGAAGAAGAGCCTCGCGGCCCATGACGCGCGCAAGCAGTTCCCGACTTACGATACCGAAGCGCGCAAGCGCAAGGGCGAGATGCCGCCCGGCTGCGACTGTGCGCGCGTGGTGCTCGGCAAGATCTACCCGAACGAGTGCTACCTGTACGGCCGCGCCTGCACGCCGCGCCATCCCATCGGCCCGTGCATGGTCTCGGACGAAGGCGCCTGCCGCATCTGGTGGGCCGGCGGCGTGCGCGAGTCGAAGAAGACCGCGGTCGGCTGACACCACGCGCCCACGTCATGTTCGAATCCGCCGAGCTTGGCCACACGATCGACAAGAGCGCCTACGAGCGCGAGCTGCCGAAGCTGCGCGAGGCGTTGCTCCGGGCGCAGTACGAGCTGCTCGACGCGGTGCGCTTTCCCGTGCTCATCCTCGTCAACGGCGTGGACGGCGCCGGCAAGGGCGAGACCGTCAACCTGCTCAAGGAATGGATGGACCCGCGCCACATCGCCACCCACGCCCTGACCGAGCCGACGAAAGACGAGCGCCGGTACCCGCCGATGGCGCACTTCTGGCGCGAGTTGCCGCCCAAGGGCCGCATCGGCATCTTCTTCGGCTCGTGGTACTCGCAGCCGATTCTGGCGCGCGCCTACGGCGAGACCGGCAACGCCGCGCTCGACCAGGCGATGGAACAGAACGTGCGCTTCGAGAAGATGCTCACCGACGAGGGCGCGCTCATCCTCAAGTTCTGGTTCCACCTCTCCAAGAAGCGCCAGAAGCAGCGCCTGAAGACACTGGAGCAGGACCCGAAGACGCGCTGGCGCGTGACCGAGCGCGACTGGCAGCATTTCAGGCTGTACGACAAGTTCTACAAGGTGAGCGAGCGCGCGCTGCGCCAGACCAGCACCGCCGACGCGCCGTGGATCGTGATCGAGGGCGCCGACGCGCGTTACCGCGGCCTCACCGCCGGGCGCATCGTGCTCGAAGCGCTGCGCCGGCGACTGGATGCGAAGACCCCGGCGCCGCGCCCGCCCGCCGCCCCGCTGTCGCCAGACCTGCTCGACAACCGCCAGTTGCTACGCGCGCTCGACCTGACGCAGTCGCTGGCCAAGGACAAGTACGAGAACCAGCTCGAAAAATGGCAGGGCCGGCTCAACCTGCTCACGCGCCACAAGCGCTTCCGCAAGCTGCCGGTGCTGGTCGCGTTCGAGGGCGTGGACGCCGCCGGCAAGGGCGGCGCCATCCGCCGCATCACCGGCGCGCTCGACGCGCGCCAGTACGAGGTGCACGCCATCGCCGCGCCGAGCGACGAGGAGCTGGCCCAACCCTACCTGTGGCGCTTCTGGCGGCGGCTGCCGCCCCACGGGCGCATCGCCGTCTTCGACCGCTCGTGGTACGGGCGCGTGCTGGTCGAACGCGTCGAGGGTCTGTGCGCCGAGTACGACTGGATGCGCGCCTACAGCGAGATCAACGACTTCGAAGAACAGCTCGTGCGCCACGGCGCGGTGCTGGTCAAGTTCTGGCTCCAGATCAGCGCCGAGGAGCAGTTGCAGCGCTTCAAGGAACGCGAGGACATCGGCTACAAGCGCTACAAGCTCACGCCCGAGGACTGGCGCAACCGCGACAAGTGGCAGGCCTACGAGAAGGCGGCGTGCGACATGATTGACCGCACCGGCACCGAGATCGCACCGTGGACGCTGATCGCGGCCAACGACAAACGCCATGCCCGCATCGAGGTGCTGAAGACGCTGTGCGAGCGCCTCGAACAGGCACTCTAACCGTGCGTCCGCACGCTGCCCAACAGTCCGCGGTCGCCGCCCGCCGGCTCACGCTCGCAGGCCGGGTGCAGGGCGTGGGTTTCCGGCCGTTCGTGTACCGGCTCGCGCACCGCTTCGGCCTGAATGGCTGGGTAATGAACGCCAGCGGCCGGGTGGAGATTCACGTCGAAGGGCCGGACGATGCGCTCGCGGCGTTCGAGCGCGCGCTGATTGCCGAAGCCCCGCCGCTTTCCCAGCCACGCCTGCTTGCGAGCGAACCGGCTCCGGCCGAAGCGCATATGCGTTTCGAGATTGCGCCGAGCAGTAAGGGCGCGGCCGACATTCACGTGCCGCCGGATTTCTTCGCCTGCGACGACTGCCTGCGCGAACTGAACGATCCAAAAGACCGCCGCCACCGGTATCCCTTCATCAACTGCACCCAGTGCGGGCCGCGCTACACCTTAATAAGTCGCCTGCCGTACGACCGACCAAACACGACCATGGCCGGATTCGCGCTGTGCCCCGACTGCCGGCGCGAATACGAGAATCCCCTCGATCGCCGGTTCCACGCCGAACCCGTCGCCTGTCCAGTCTGCGGGCCGCAGCTTTCGTACCGCGATGCGGCGACGGAAGTCCGCGACACGCCGAATGCACTGGTTGCCTGCGTCGCCGCCCTGCGTGCGGGGAAGATCGTCGCGGTCAAGGGCATCGGCGGGTATCACCTGATGTGCGATGCGCGCAACGAGGCCGCGGTCGTGCGCCTGCGCGAGAAGAAGCCACGCCCACACAAACCGCTGGCGGTGATGTTTCCCTGGCGCGGGAAAGACGGTCTCGACGCCGTGCGCGAGGTCGCCATGCCGGATGCCGAACAGGCGCGGCTGCTGCGCGACCCCATGCGACCCATAGTTTTAATAGAAAAGCGTGCAAGCACGCTTTTCTCGCATGATCCCCTCTCCTCCGTCCACGGGGGAGAGGGTAAGGGTGAGGGGGAAACCGAACCGAGCAACACCCTCACCCCATCCCTCTCCCTCAAGGGAGAAGGGGAACTGGTTGCCAGGAGCCTTTCAGAAAATATTGCTCCCGGCTTAAAAGAAATTGGCGTGTTCCTGCCCTACAGCCCGCTGCATCACTCGATATTGAATGATTTCGGCGGTCCGCTGGTGGCGACCTCGGGCAACATCAGCGGCGAACCGGTGCTGACCGACAATGCCGAGGCCGACGCACGGCTCAAGCATGTCGCCGAGGCGTTCCTGCACCACAACCGCCCCATCGCGCGCCCGGCGGACGATCCGGTGTATCGCGTCATCGCCGGCAGCCCGCATCCGCTGCGCCTCGGGCGCGGCATGGCGCCGCTGGAGCTGGAATTGCCGTTCACGCTTCCCGAGCCCATGCTCGCCGTCGGCGGGCACATGAAAAACACCGTCGCGCTCGCCTGGGGCAACCGCGTCGTGGTTTCGCCGCACATCGGCGACCTCGATGCACCGCGCTCGCTCGACGTGTTCGAGCAGGTGATCGCCGATTTGCAGCAGCTCTATGGCGTGACAGCGCTGCGCGTCGCGTGCGACACGCATCCGGGCTACGCAAGCACGCGCTTTGCGAAGAAGCTTGGCCTGCCGCTTGTTTCCGTGCTCCACCACCACGCCCATGCTTCCGCGCTCGCAGGCGAATACCCGGAAGTGAAAAACTGGCTGGTGTTTACCTGGGATGGCGTGGGTTACGGTGAGGATGGCACGCTCTGGGGTGGTGAGGCATTGTTGGGAATACCGGGAAAATGGAAACGCGCCGCAAGCTTCCGGCCGTTCCATCTCCCCGGCGGCGAAAAGGCCGGGCGCGAACCGTGGCGCTCAGCGGCGGCGCTGTGTTGGGAAGCCGGAATGGAGTGGCGCGACTGCCCCGAAGACACGACCATCCTGCGCCAGGCCTGGGACAAACGCCTGAACGCGCCGCAGACCTCCGCCGTCGGGCGGCTGTTCGACGCTGCCGCAGCGTTCACCGGACTCAATTACAAATCCAGCTTCGAAGGCCAGGGACCAATGTTATTAGAAGCGACTGTGGACGATGACGCGGAACCTGTCACGCTGCCACTCACGGCAGACAAAAATGGTGTCTTGCGCGCCGACTGGGCACCGCTGTTACCCATTCTTATGAATGAATCTATCTCTACTGCCGAACGCGCGGCAATCTTCCATGCCAGCCTCACACAGGCGCTGGTTGAACAGGCCAAGGCATTGCGCGAAACGCACGGTGATTTCACCGTCGGCCTTTCCGGCGGCGTATTCCAGAACCGCGTGCTGATGGAGCGCGCGCTGGCGCTGCTCGCCGCCGCCGGATTCGACACACGCCTGGGGCAACAGCTACCCTGTAACGACGCGGGAATCAGCTATGGGCAAATCATCGAAACCGCATCTCGTTGAATCGGCCCCCGTCGAGGGCCACACGCACATTTCGCTCGCCCACGGCAACGGCGGGCGCTACATGCGCGAGCTGATCGAGTCGGTGTTCGCGCGCCACCTGTCCAATCCCCTGCTCGACATCCAGGCCGACGCCGTGCCGCTGCCGGATATAAGACAGGGGGGCGGCGAGGTGATGTTCACCACCGACGGCTTCACGGTGCAGCCGCTGGAGTTCCCCGGCGGCGACATCGGCTCGCTTGCGGTGCACGGGACGGTAAACGATCTTTCCGTCGCCGGCGCGAAACCGCTTTATCTCAGCCTCAACGCCTTCATCGAAGAAGGGCTGGAAGTCGCGCTCCTCGACCGCGTGATCGCGAGCCTCGCGCGCGCAGCGAAGGAAGCAGGCGTGCAAGTGGCCTGCGGTGACACCAAGGTCGTGCCCCGTGGCGAAGGCGGCGGGCTGTATCTCGCGACCACGGGCATCGGCGTAAAAGACCGGAATCTGAAGCTCGGCATGGACAAGATAAAACCGGGCGACGTGATTCTCGTCAGCGGGCCGGTGGGCGACCACGGTATTGCCGTCATGTTCGCGCGCGAACAGTTCGGCCTGCGCGGCGACCTGCAATCCGACAGCGCCAGCGTTTATCCCCTCACCTCCGCCCTGCTCGGCCTTCCGGGGCTGCGCTTCATGCGCGACCCTACTCGCGGCGGGCTTGCGATGATTGCCAACGAAATCGCCCGCGCGACGGGCTTGGGCGTGCGCCTGCGGGCTGAATCAGTTCCGGTACGTGATCCGGTGGTGTCGGTGTGCGAAATGCTTGGCTATGACCCCTATTACCTTGCCTGCGAAGGCCGCGTCGTCGCCGTTGTTGCAGCTGATCAGGCCGACACAGCACTTTCCACGTGGAAGAAACTGCTACAGGGAAATGGCGCGGCGATTATCGGCGTGGTGGAAAATTCAAAATCACATGTGGTGCTGCAAACCGAACTTGGCGGCGAGCGGGTGCTGGAAGATCTGGAAGACGATCCGCTGCCGAGAATTTGTTAACGTACAACTGAGTGCCACGCACTGTCGTTTTGCGCATCAGCCTCAAACCGCGGGTCAGCTCTGAATATATTCAGCACGTTCGTGCCCTTTACCAAAACCGTATAGGCTACTGAAGCCCCAACCGAATACCAATTTACATTCTAAGCAGCCAAACCGATACTCCCTTTCCAAAGGCACAAGTTCATTTTGGCACTCAGGGCAAACAAAATATTTTCTTCGATACTCCGCATTAACCTTGCCGTATGGAACGAGATCTCTCCGATTCCACTGGCCAGATTTTTTCTTAACCCAGTTCATCGGCGTGGAGCTATGGCGGAAAGAACCTCCACGCAGAGTCCAAGCAGGAATGTTATCGCCTTCAGCCATGCGCCTCTAGCGCTAACACCGTTTTAACCGGTACGGGGCACAAGTGCAAAATATTGCGCCGTCGTGATATCGCGTCTGGTTGAAAACACAGTTATGCGTAGTCATGTGATCCGAAGAGTTTACTGCATGGATGGCACCACCAACCGGTCCCATCCTTATGCAATCTTACAAGTCTTTGCTTCGTGTCCTGGCAAGTAGGACAAAATGGACCTTCCTTCCCATTCTCAGATTGCTTCCAATAGACGTGTCCATCGAAAACAAGCTGTTCCTTCTGCTTAATTTTCGCTTCAAGAGTTGCCAGTTTTTCTCTTAGCTCGATATTCTCTTCCTGTAGTTCGAGCGCGGCCTCACGTAGTTCTAGTATCTTTTCCTGAGCCTCCAAGGTTGCGCCCTTCTTGATTAGATCGACTATGT
>CAKKQL010000064.1 GCA_919902095.1 Acidiferrobacterales bacterium | reverse complement strand
ATATCCTCACGCTCACCTTGAGCGCCCTCGTCAACGGCATGCTGCTGCGGCTGTTCCTGGCCAAGCACGCGCTCACGCGTCACATCGCCGCCGAGGCACACGCCAAGCTGCTGGCGTTGCAATCGCGTATCCGCCCGCATTTTGTATTCAATAGCCTCAATATTATCGCCTCGCTGACGCGCAGCGCCCCGGAGAAGGCCGAGGCCGCGCTCGAGGACATGGCGGACCTGTTCCGCATGATGCTGTCGCAGGACGAGATGCTGGTGCCGGTGAAAAACGAGATCGACGTGACCAAAAAATACCTGGCGCTCGAGACGCTGCGGCTGGACAATCGGCTGCAAGTCGAGTGGGAGGTCGGCACCCTCCCGCGCAAGGCGGCGATTCCGGTGCTGACGTTGCAGCCGCTGATCGAGAACGCCATCCGTCACGGCATCGAGTCGCTGCCGGAAGGCGGCACGGTGCGCGTGCGGCTGCAGGAGTTGAACGGGCGCATCCACATCGAGGTGACGAATCCGCGCCCGCCGGTGCGCGCGCGCCATGCGCGCGACGTCCCCGGCCAGTCGCTCGAGGACATCCGCCTGCGCCTGCGCGCCCACTACGGGGACGCGGCGCTGCTGCACACGCAGGAAGAGATTGGGCGCTACACCGTCACGGTGGTGCTGCCGATTCGGGGAGGTGACGCATGAGAATACTGATCGTGGACGACGAGAAACTGGCGCGTGAACGGCTGCGCGAGCTGCTCACGGATATCGGCGGCTACACCATCGTCGGCGAGGCCGCGAACGGCGCCGAGGCGGTGGAAAAAACCGCCGAGCTCAACCCGGACGTGCTGCTCATGGACATCCGCATGCCCGGCATGGACGGGCTCGAGGCGGCGATGCATCTCATGGGCATGGAACGCCCGCCGAGCGTGATCTTCACCACCGCCTACGACCAGCACGCGCTTGACGCCTTCGAGGTGAACGCGGTCGATTACCTGCTGAAGCCGATCCGCAAGGACCGGCTGGCGGGCGCGCTCGCCAAGGCGCGCAAGCTCACGATGAAGCAGCTCAAGGAGGTGAACCAGGCGCGCCCGGAGGCGCCGGCACGCACCCACATCAGCGTCCACCTGCGCGGCAATATCCGCCTGGTGCCGATCCCCGACATCGTGTACTTCGTCGCCGACAGCAAGTACGTGGTGGCGCGCACCGCCGCCGAGGAGCACCTGATCGAGGATTCGCTGGTGAATCTGGAGAAAGAATTCAGCGAGCGCTTCCTGCGCATCCACCGCAACGCCCTGGTGGCCGCGCCTTATATTAAAGGTCTCGAGAAGACCCCGGCCGGCACCTGGCAGGTGGCGTTGCGCGGCATCGACAAGAAACTCGACGTCAGCCGCCGGCACGCCGCCGCGGTCCGGCGCTGGGCGCGCAACCGCCCGCCGCACTGACGGCGCTGACGTCAGC
This sequence comes from Acidiferrobacterales bacterium, assembly GCA_919902095.1. The sequence continues at coordinate 13,987 of CAKKQL010000064.1, read as the reverse complement.
GCAGCGCCGCGGTCCGCGACGAGCGCGCGGCGGCGATTGCCTGTTCGATTGCCTGTTCGAGATAGCCGAGGTAAAAATCCGGTGTGGTGTAGCCCACGAGCGACGGCGCCAGTTCGCGCCCGGCCGCGTCGTACAGGCGGATCACCGGCGTGAACGCCACCCGCTCGTGGCGGGCAAACAGGCCATGATTCACCTGGCCGCCGGCGAAGTCGGTGAGCGGCGTGCCACCGCCCACTTCCACGACCCGCAGCAGCAGCCGGCCGCGATAGGTGCCGCGGGCCTGCATCGGACGCAGGTAGAGGTTTTCCACCTCACGGCAGTACGGACAGGATTCGGACGTGAAGAACACCAGGATCGGCATCTGGCGGGCGGCGGCCAGGCGCGCATCGGCGGTGAGATCGCGCGCGGGCGGCAGGCCGTCCGCGGCCAGCAGCGGGCCGGACAGGCACAGCAATGCACTCACTACCCCAAGCAGGCGAAATCGCATGACCTAATCCCCGAAAATGCGCGCGCAGCATGCCGGAAACGCGCGCGCGAGGCAAATTCACTTATATAATCGGCCTCCAAGCCCTTGGATACCCTTTGCGCTCACCGGTTCAGGCCATCTTGGACACTCTGCGTCTCGGTACCCGCAAAAGCCCGCTCGCCCTGTGGCAGGCGGAGCACGTTCGCGACCGCCTGCAACGACTGCATCCGCGGCTCAAGGTCGAGCTCGTCACCATGACCACCGAGGGTGACCGCCTCCTCGACACCGCGCTCGCCAAGGTCGGCGGCAAGGGGCTGTTCGTCAAGGAGCTCGAGCAGGGGTTACTCGAACGCCGCATCGACATCGCCGTGCACTCGATGAAGGACGTGACGGTCAGCTTCCCGCCGGGGCTGCACATCGCCGCGATTCTCGTGCGCGAGGATCCGCGCGATGCCTTCGTGTCGAACCGGCACGCGACGCTGGCGGCGCTGCCCGCGGGCGGGCGCGTCGGCACCTCGAGCCTGCGCCGCCAATGCCAGTTGCGTGCCGCGTTTCCGCGGCTCGAGGTCGCCATGCTGCGCGGCAACGTCAACACGCGCCTTGCCCGACTCGACGCCGGCGACTTCGACGCCATTCTTCTCGCCGTCGCCGGCCTCAAGCGCCTCGGTTTTGAAAACCGCATCCGCGCGCGGCTCGAGCCGCACGAGTCGCTGCCGGCCGTGGGCCAGGGCGCGGTCGGTATCGAGTGTCGCGTGGACGATGCCGGCACCCACGCCTTGCTCGCGCCGCTCAACGATCCCGCGACGCGCACCTGCGTCGAGGCCGAGCGCGCCCTGAACGCGCATCTCGAAGGCGGCTGCCAGGTGCCGATCGGCGGTTATGCCGTGCTCGAGGGCGAGCGGCTCCATCTGCGCGGCCTGGTCGGCGACCCGGACGGCTCGCGCGTGATCCGCGCCGAGATTCGCGGCGCGGCGCCAGATGCAGTCGCCCTCGGCACCCAACTCGCGCAGGAGCTGCTGCGACTCGGCGCCAAGGCCATCCTCGACAAGGTCTACGGCCGTGGCTGAAACCGGTGGGTCGCGCTCGCTCGCCGGCGTGCGTGTGCTCGTGACCCGTCCGGCACATCAGGCCGAGCCGCTGGCTCAGCTCATCGAAGCCGCCGGCGGTGAAGCCATCCGGTTTCCGACGCTTGAGATCGCCGAGCCGCGCGATCTCGCGGCGCTCGATCGCCGGCTGGCGGCACTCGACGCCTTCGACCTCGCCATCTTCATCAGTCCCAACGCCGTGACGCAGGCATTGCCGCGCCTGCGCGGCCGCCTGCCGGCGCGACTCGTTGTCGCCGCCATCGGCCGCGGTACGGCGCAGGCATTGGCGCAGGCAGGCGTCACAGCTGTTATCGCGCCAGCGGAGGGAGCGGACAGCGAGGCGCTGCTCGCGCTGCCGCCGTTGCAACGCGTCGCCGGCAAGCACATCGTCATTTTCCGCGGCGAGGGCGGACGCGAGCTGCTCGGTAACACGCTTGTCGCGCGCGGTGCACGCGTCGACTTCGCCGAGTGCTACCGCCGCGTGCGGCCGGCGACGGACGCCGCACCGCTCGGTGCGCGTCTGCTGGCCGGCGGCATCGACATCGTCACGGTCACCAGCGTCGAGAGCCTGCGCAACCTGCACGCCATGCTGGACGCCGCCGCCCGTGAGCGCCTGCGCCGAACGCCGATCGTCGTCGTCGGTCCGCGCCAGGCCGCGGCGGCGTGCGCGCTCGGCATACTCACCGAGCCGCAGGTGGCGCAGGCGGCGAGCGACGCGGCCATCCTCGACGCGATCAAGGCATGGCGGGCCTCGCAAAAACCCCTATAATCCTAGCCACCCGACCCGCGCCACCACGCATGAACAATCCCAGCACCAAGAAGACCGGTTCCGATCCCGCACCGGTCAAGCGCGCCACCGGCGACAAGGCCGCGGCCCGGATGCAGCGCCCAGTCCGTTTCAGCAGCGGTTTGGCGCTGATGCTGGCCGCCATCGCCCTCATCGGCAGCGCCTACCTCTGGTATCTGTTGTTCTACACGCACCCGGAGCTTATCAGCACCGACATCGCCGGCCGCCTGGAGCAGATTGAAACCGACGGCCGCGAACTGCACGAGCGGCTTGGCGGCCAGGACGAACAGCTGCAGACGCTGCGCGACCATCAGGACGCGATCAAGGGCGCGCTCGAAAAAATCCACACCGACCTGGCGCGCAACCGTGCCGAATGGCTACTGACCGAGAGCGAGCAGATGCTGGTGATCGCCAACCACCGCCTGCAGATGGCGCGCGACGTGCGCTCGGCGCTGTCCGCGCTGCGCGCCGCCGACCAGCAGCTCAAGCTCATCGTCAACCCGAACGTGCTGCCGGTGCGCAAGGAACTGGCGCGCGAGATTGCCATGCTCGACGCGCTGGAAAAGATTGACGTCAACGGCATCGCGCTGCGGCTCGGCACGCTCGCCGACGGCGTGGACCGGCTGCCGCTCGCGCTCGACGTGCGCTGGCAGAAGGACAAGCCCGGTGCCGCCCGGGAGGCTCAGGACAAGCAAGGGAACGACAAATCGGAGATCGAGAGTGGCTGGCGCAAGGCCGCACGCAACCTGTGGGCGGACCTGCTGAACCTGGTGCGCCTGCGCACCGACGTCGAGGTGCAGAAACCGCTGCTGCCGCCGGAACAGCGGTACTTCCTGCGCGAGAACCTGCGCCTCATGCTGTACGGCGCGCAGAACGCGTTGCTCCAGGGCGGTGTCACCACCTACCAGCAGAATGTGAAGAGCGCGGCACGCTGGGTGCGGGAATACTTCGACACCAACACCCAGGTCGTTTCCGCCACCCTCGCCGAACTCGACAAGCTCGCCGCCGTGAAGCTCGCCGCCGAGCTGCCGGACATCTCGGCCTCGCTCGAGGCCCTGCGCCGCGTCAGCGGCCGGCGGACAGCGCCGTGAGACTGCTGCTGTTCGTCCTGGCAGTGCTCTTCGCCGGCGTGCTGGTGGCGTTGTACGCCGTCGACAACCCGGGCTACGTATTGATCGCGCGCGCACCGTGGAGTGTCGAGATGCCGCTCACGCTGTTCGTGCCGCTCTTGCTGGTGGTGTTCGCCGGCATCGCGCTGGCGCTCTACATCCTGATACGGCTGGCGCGCATCCCGCAGGACGTCGAACACTGGCGCGCCATGCGCCATACCCGCCGCGCGCGCACGGCCCTGATCCAGGGCCTCACCCACCTCGCCGAGGGCAACTGGGCCGAGGCCGAAACCGAGCTGCTCGCCGGACTGCGTCACGGCGACGCGCCGCTGCTCAACTATCTCGGCGCGGCGCTGGCCGCGCAGGGCCTGGGCAACACCGAAAAGCGGGATGAGCACCTGGCGGCGGCGCACAAGAACGCGCCGCGGGGAGCGCTCGCAGTCGGCATGACCCAGGCGAGTCTGCGGTTGCAGGCAGGCCAACTTGAGCAGGCGCTGGCGACGCTCGCCGAACTGCGCCAGCAGGCACCGCGACACAAGCAGGGGCTGAGGCTGCTGGCACAGGTGCACGAGGCGCTGTACGACTGGACCGGACTTGCGGAGCTGGTGCCGGATTTGCGCGACAACCATGTGCTGAGCCCGATGGCAATCGACGCGCTCGAACTCAAGGCCCACAGCGAGCTGCTCAAGCAGTCGCTGCCGTCGGGATCGCTGGCGGTGCTGAACCGCGCGTGGACTGCCGTGCCACGGCATCTGCGCCGGCATCCGTTGATGCTCGCGGCCTATGCGCGCCACCTGATGCAGCAGAACCAGATGGACGAAGCGGAAAAAGTGTTGCGCGATGCGCTCGACGAGTCCTGGGATGACGACCTGATTGAGCTCTACGGGCGGGTACCCGGCGGTGACCCGACCGACCAGATGGAAAGCGCCGAGGGCTGGGCCGCGTCGCACCCGGAAAATCCGCGACTGCTGCTCGCGCTCGCACGGCTGGCGCAGCGCGCGCGCCAAGTCGCCAAGGCGCGCACCTACTTCGAACGCTGCCTGGCACTGCACGGTTCGGCCGAGGCCTATCGCGAGTTTGGCGAACTGCTGGAGCAGGCGGGTGAAATGGACAAGGCGCTGGCCAGCTACCGCCGCGGCCTCGAGGCGTTGGCGGCGGAATCGCGCGCCGCTCCGGTGCGCGGCAAGCTCGGCCCCGCCCCCTCGCGCCTGCACAGCGCGCGCTGAAAAAACAATAAATTAGACAGGATTAACAGGATTAAGGCGTAAAGCTTTTTGGTTTTAATCTTGTTAATCCTGAAAAATCCTGTGAATCCTGTGAATTGTTGTTGTGGTTTTGCTCATGCCCCGGCGTGGGCGAATTCGAACGAGTCGTAGAACAGCCGTTCGGGTGCAAGCCCGCGCGCGAAGAGCGTCTGCTTGATGGCCGCGATCATCGGCGGCGGGCCGCTGGCATAGACCTCGTGCCGGCTCAGGTCCGGATAATCCTCCAGCACCGCCTCGTGCACCCAGCCGCGGCGCCCGTCCCATCGGTCTTCCGGCTTCGGTTCCGACAACACCGGCGTGTATTTAAAGTGTGGATGCAGGCTCGCCCACTGAAGTGGCAGCGCGTGCATATATAAGTCAGACCGCGCACGGGCGCCCCAATAGAGGTGCATGGGACGCGGGCCGCCGTGCGCCAGCGCGTGCTCGACCATACTCTTGATGGGCGCAAAGCCGGTACCGCCCGCGATCAGGATGATCGGCGCGTCCGATTCCGCGCGCAGAAAAAATGTCCCCAGCGGCCCGCGCAGCCGCAGCAAATCCTTCACCTTCATCTGCGTGAACACATGCGTGGTGAAAACGCCGTTCGGCACCTGGCGGATGTGGAGTTGCAGCGTTTCGTCGGCGGCCGGTGGGTTGGCGAGCGAGAAACTGCGGCGCTGGTTGTCCTTGAGCAGGATATCGACGTACTGGCCGGCGAGGAACTGCAGGCGCTGGTTGGCCGGCAGTTTCAGCGACAGGATCATGACGTCGGCCGCCGCCTTTTCCATCTTCAGTACGCGCGCCGGCAGCGTCTTGATGCTGATGCCGGCGGCCGTGACCAGCTCGCGGGCTTCGATCACGACATCCGTCCGCGGCAGCGCCTGGCAGAACAGCGCCAGCCCGGCGGCGCGCTCGGCCGCGCTCAGCGCCTTGTCCTCGTAGATGCCGTAGTCAATCTCGCCGGCGAGCAAGCGGCCCTTGCAAGTACCGCAGCTGCCGTTGCGGCAGCTGTAGGCCAGGGTGATGCCGTGGCGCAGTGCGCCGTCGAGGATGGTTTCCCTGTCCGTGACCGTGAACTCGTGGCCGCTCGGTTCAATGCGTACCCGGAAACTCATGCGCGCACCTTACCGGCTCGTCTGCGGCGAAACAAGCCGACCGCGCGTGATGTTTCTTGAACGCGGCCGCCGCTCTCCTGTATCTTGTAGCGCATGAACGATGCCGTGCTGGTCGAGGTGCACAACGTTTCGCGCTACTACGGCGCGCGCCTCGCCATTCAGGACGTGAGCTTCACCATCCGCCGCGGCGAGGTGCTCGGCTTTCTCGGGCCGAACGGCGCCGGCAAGACCACCACCATGCAGATTCTCTCCGGCAACCTCGCGCCGTCGAGCGGACGCGTGGTCATCGCCGGGCACGATCTGCTCGAAGACCCGCGCGCCGCCAAGGCCGCCATCGGTTATCTGCCCGAGCAACCGCCGCTGTACCGCGAGCTCACGGTGGACGAATACCTCGATTACTGCGCGGCGCTGAACCGCCTCCCCAAACCGCAACGGCGCGCGGCGCGCGACAACGCCAAGGCGCGTTGCGGCCTCAAGGACACCGGCCAGCGCCTGATCGGCAACCTGTCCAAGGGTTTCCAGCAGCGCGTCGGCATTGCCCAGGCGATCATCCACCTGCCGCCGGTGGTGATTCTGGACGAGCCGACCATCGGCCTCGATCCGATCCAGATTCGCGAAATCCGGAATCTCATCCGTGAGCTCGGGCGCGATCACGGCGTGATTCTCTCGACCCACATCCTGCCCGAGGTGCAGGCGACCTGCGACCGGGTGCAGATCATCCACAAGGGCCGGCTGGTGCTGAGCGACAGCATCGAAGCGCTGGCGCAGCACCTGAAATCCGCCACCCTGATCGTGGCCTTCCGCCAGCCACCCGATGTCGCCCGCCTGGAGCAGTTGCCCGGCGTGCGCTCGGTGCAGACCGACACCGGCGGGCGCGTGCGGATTTTCTATGAGCCGTCCGCGGACCCGACCGACGCGGTGGTGCGACTCGCCGGCGAGTCCGGCTGGGGGCTGCACGAGATCGCCCCCGAGCGGCTGTCGCTCGAAGAGCTGTTCGTTGAGCTCACCGCCACGACCACGGCCGAGGCCACGACCCGGGAGGCGGCGGCATGATCCTCACCATCGCGGCGCGCGAGCTGCGCACGCTGTTTCTGTCGCCGCTCGCCTGGTCGATTCTCGCGGTGGTGCAACTCATCCTCGCGTTCCTGTTCCTGGCGCGCATCGAGATGTACCAGCTCTACCAGCCGCAGCTGCTCGCACTCGACAACGCCCCGGGCGTGACCGAGGTGGTGCTGCCGGACCTGCTCGGCAATGCCGCGATCGTGTTGCTGCTGGTGGCGCCGCTGCTCACCATGCGCCTGCTCGCCGAGGAGCGGCGCAACAAGACGCTGACGCTGCTCTTCAGCGCGCCGCTCTCCATGACCGAGATCGTGCTCGGCAAGTACCTCGGCATCTTGCTGTTCCTGCTCATCGTCCTGATCCTCGTCGCGCTCATGCCGCTGTCGCTGCTGCTCGGCGGCGGACTCGACCCGGGACTGCTGTGCTCCGGCTTCCTCGGGCTCGCGTTCCTGCTCGCCGGTTTCGCCGCCGTGGGCCTGTTCATGTCCACGCTCACGCAGCACCCGACGGTGGCGGCGATCCTGACCTTCGGTGCGCTGCTGCTGTTCTGGATACTCGACTGGTCCGGCAAGGGCGCGGAAGGCGCCGCGAACGGTAACCTGTTTGCCTATCTCTCGCTTTTTAACCACTACAAGCCGTTCCTCGATGGACTGTTCAGCAGCGCCGATGCAGCTTATTTCGCCCTGCTCATCGCCACCTTCCTCGTGCTCAGCATCCGCCGCCTGGATGCCGATCGCCTCGGCGGATAAACATGAATGCGGAATTCGGAATGCGGAATTCGGAATCCGGAATGGATCGCGGTTTTTCCCATTCTTCCGCACTCCGATGTGCAGGATGCACAAGTGCCGCGAGCGCAGGGATGCGCGGGAGCGGCCGCATTCCGCATTCCGCATTCGCAACGCGGTTTTAGCGCATGCACCATTCGCCTCGAAAGAAGTGGGAGCTGCGTGCGATCAATGCGAGCTTCGTGCTGCTGTTTCTGATCGCCACCGGCCTGTTGCAGTGGTTGAGCCGCGAATTTCCGCTGCAGTTCGATCTCACCGCCAACAGCCGCCACTCGCTGTCCGAGGCCAGCCAGGCCGCCGCCAAGGGCCTGACCGCGCCGCTCGGCGTTACCGCGTACGCCAGCCAGCGCGGCCAGCAGCGGCGCACGATCGGTGAATTCATCGCCCGCTACCAGAAATACAAGGCCGACATCCGCCTTGAGTTCATCGATCCGGATGCGACGCCGGAACAGGCACGCGCCGCCGGCATCCAGTACGACGGCGAGCTCGTGCTCGAATACGGCGGCGCGCGCGAGAACCTGGGACCGACCCAGCTTAACGAGGAGTTCTTCACGAATGCGTTGACGCGCCTCGGCCACCGCGGCGAGCGCTGGCTCGTGTTCCTCGCCGGCCACGGCGAGCGCAGTCCCGACCGCCAGGCCAACTTCGACCTGTCCCTGTGGGCGACGCAACTGCGTGCCCGCGGCTTCAAGGTGCGCGCGCTGGCGCTCGCGGAGCATCCGCAGATTCCGCAAAACACGGCCACGCTGGTCATCGCCGGCGCGCGCGCGCGGCTGCTGCCGGGCGAAGTACAGGAAATCAGGAATTACCTCGAGCGCGGCGGGAATCTGCTGTGGCTCGCCGACCCCGGACCGCTGCACGGGCTCGAGCCGGTGGCGGAAACGCTGGGGGTGGAGTTCCTCCCCGGGGTCATCGTCGATCCGGCATCGCAGGCGCTCACCGGCAATCCGGCGGCGCTGGTGATGGCGAATTACGGCACGCACCCGATTGTGCGCAATTTCAGCAGCGTCACGCTGTTCCCGCGCGCCGGCGGGATTGCGCTCAACACGCCGGCAGACTGGGAGGCATCCGTGGTTATCGACACGCGCGAGCAAGCCTGGTCTGAAACCGGCGCACTTGGCGGCAAGCTCGGCTTCGACAAGGGGCGCGATATCCGCGGGCCGCTGAACCTGGCGGTCGCGCTGACGCGCGGCCTCAACAACCGCCAGCAACGCGTGGTGGTCATCGGCAACGGCGAGTTTCTGTCGAACACCTTTCTCGGCAACGGCGGCAATCTCGAACTTGGCATGAGCCTCGCCAACTGGCTGTCGCACGACGACGCCTACGTGAGCATCCCGGTGCAGACCGCGCGTGACCGCGGCCTCACACTCTCGCGCGCGGCGCAGGCCGGCATCGCCGGCGTATTCCTGATCCTGCTGCCGCTCGCCTTCGTCGCGAGCGGCGCGGGCATCTGGCTCCGACGGCGCCGGCGCTGATGCCCATGGCCCGACATCCCGAACCGGCACCCGAGGCCGGCGAACCGCAGGCGCCGCGCCTGCGCCGGCGCTGGCTGGTCAATCTCGCACTGCTGGCGGTTGTCGCCGCGCTGACAGCGTTTTTCTTCTACCATCGCCAGCAGGAGAAAGCGGAGACCGGCCCGCCACTCACGGCGATCAGCGCGCAACAGGTCACGCGCCTGCAGATCGAGCGCCCCGGCCAATCGGCCATCGTGCTTGAGAAGCACGGCGAGGACTGGCGACTCGTGGCGCCGCTCAAGGCGCGCGCCAACCGCTTCGCCGTCGAGAACGCGCTGCGCGTGGCCGCGGCGCGCAGCGAACTGAAGCTCGACGGCGGCGAACCGGCGCTCTACGGTTTGGCGAGCCCCCAGGCGAAACTCCAATTCGGCGACGAGGTCATCGAGTTCGGCGCGCTGCACCCGTTCCGCCAGCAGGTGTACGTGCGCTATCGGGGCGCGGTGCACCTGATCCCGGCGGCGACGCTCACTGCGGTCGCACGTGCGCCGGCGCATTTCATCGACGGCCGCCTGATCGAGACCGACCGGCGCATCGTGGACATGCGGCTGCCGGGATTTGCACTCGCGCTCAAGGACGGCTCCTGGCAACGCCAGCCGCCGGACAAGAATCTGGCCAGCGACCGCGTCAATAACTTCGTGGCGCAGTGGAGCAACGCACAGGCACTGGCGGTCGAACCTCCGGGCGGGCGGCCGGCACTGGCCTCGATCCGGCTGATGCTGCAACGCGGTAACGACAAACCCGAGACCCTCGTGCTCGGCGTGCTGGCGTACAAGCCGGAGTTCGTGCTGTTGCGCACGGACGAGAAGCTCGAATATCACTTTCCCGAGGAAATCGGCAAACGCCTGCTGAATATCGTCCCAGAGTAAGACGCCTTTGCCACAGAGTACACAGAGCGCACAGAGACTTAATTCCTTTCAATTCGCATTACCTCGCTCTGTGACCTCTGTGTACTCTGTAGCCTACTGATTAAAATCATGCCCGAACTCCCCGAAGTCGAAACCACGCTGCGCGGCATCGCGCCGCATGTGCTCGGGAAAACCGTGCGCGCGGTCGTCGTGCGCCAGCCGCGCCTGCGCTGGCGCGTGCCGGCGGCGCTGGCGCGCGAACTGCCGGGACAGACCGTCCGGCGCGTCGAGCGCCGCGGAAAATATCTGCTGCTCGGCGCGGACCAAGGGACGGCGATACTGCATCTCGGCATGTCCGGCAGCCTGCGCGTGGCGGACGCCGCCGAGCCGCCCGGCAAATTCGATCATGTCGATATCGTGTTCGCGGGCGGCCATTGCCTGCGGCTGCGCGACCCGCGCCGGTTCGGCGCGCTGCTGTGGACGCACGCGCCGGCGACACATCCGCTGCTCGCGCACCTCGGGCCGGAGCCGCTGGAAGCGGAATTCGACGGCGGCTACCTGTTCCGGCGCACGCGCCGGCGGCGCCGGGCGATTCGCGATTTTCTACTCGACGGACGCATGGTGGCCGGCATCGGCAACATCTACGCCAACGAGGCGCTGTTCGCCGCCGGCGTGCGCCCGACGCGCGCCGGCGGCCGCCTGACCCGCGCCGAGTGCGACCGGCTGGTGAAGGCTATCCGCACCACGCTTAAGCGTGCCATCCGCGCCGGCGGCACCACCCTGCGCGATTTCCGCGGGGCCCACGACCACCCCGGGTATTTCCAGCAGCGGCTCAAGGTCTACGGGCGCGCGGGCGCGCCCTGCACGACCTGCCAGACCCCGGTGCGGCTGCGACGACTGGGCCAGCGTTCGGCCTTTTTCTGCCCCCGCTGCCAGCATTAACCCTGCCAGCGCTGGACTTGGCGCACCGGGACATATACTTTTAGTTAATATCGTCCGGCACCACAGGGCGCAGGGACGGGTGGCCGGGAGGCTTCCCGGCCACCGCCCGCAAAATCCGGTTTTGCATAAACCATAAATAACGCTGTATGACTGCCGCGGATTCCCAGAAAACCGATCATCTGGTGCAACGTGTCGAGGCCTACAGCGCCTGGCGCGAAACGCTGTCCGGCGCGATCGCCGACCTGCGTGCCTGGGTGCAAACCCAGGACCTGGGCGACACCCAAGTCGACCAGCGCCTCGAACATGTGCTGTCGCTGCTGCGCGACGACAAGCTCTACATCGCCTTCGTCGCCGAATTCTCGCGCGGCAAGTCCGAACTCATCAACGCCATCTTCTTCGCCCACTTCGGCACCCGCGTGCTGCCCTCAAGCGCCGGTCGCACCACCATGTGCCCAACCGAACTGCTGTACGAAGCCGGCACGGAACCGGTGCTGAAGCTGCTGCCGATCGAGACGCGCAAGACCGGCACCGCGATCGCCGAGTACCGCAACTTCCCCGAGGAATGGCAGAACGTGCCGCTCGACCTCCACTCGTCCGAGGCCATGGCGCTGGCGCTGGCGCACATCGCCGAGGTCAAGCACGTGCCGCGCGAAGAGGCGCAGACGCTCGGACTGCACATCGCCGAGGACGAGACCGAGTTCGGCATGCGCATCGCCGATGACGGCCTGGTCGAGATCCCGCGCTGGCGCCATGCCGTCATCAACCTGCCGCACCCGTTGCTCGAACACGGCTTGGTGATTCTCGACACGCCCGGCCTCAACGCCCTCGGCGCCGAGCCGGAGCTGACGCTCAACCTGCTGCCGAATGCGCAGGCGGTGTTGTACGTGCTCGCCGCCGACACCGGCGTCACCAAGACCGACATCCAGGTGTGGCACGACCACATCGGCAGCCGCCAGGAGTCCACCGGCCGCGGGCGGCTGGTGGTGCTCAACAAAATCGACGGCCTGTGGGACGGACTGCGGCCGGAGGACGAGGTCGAGCACGAGATCGCACGTCAGGTCCGCGAGACCGCCGAGACCCTAGGCATACCGGAAGCCAATGTCTTTCCGGTGTCGGCGCAGAAGGCACTGCTCGGCAAGGTCAAGAATGACGTCGCGCTCATCGCGCGCAGCCGCATCGAGGCGCTCGAGCGCGCGCTCGCCGAGGAACTCATCCCGGCGCGGCGCGAGATCGTGCGCGCCACCATCGGCGGCGACATGGTCGAGATCATAAAGATGCTGCGCGCCATCCTGGCGCAACGGCTCCGCGGCGTGTACGAGCACATGGAGGAGCTCTCCGGCCTCAACGGCCGCAACATGGAGGTCATCGAGCACATGATGCAAAAGGTGCGCGGCGACAAGGAGGTGTTTGAGCTGAGCTTGCAGCGCTTCCAGGCCACGCGCAGCGTCTTCACGCAGCAGACCAACGTGCTGTACAGCCACCTGAATCTCAAGACGCTCGACACGCTCATCCTCGAGACCCGCAAGAACATGGCCGAAAGCCTCACCACGGTCGGCCTCAAGGGGTGTATGGAAAGTTTCTTCCGTCATGCCTACCTCACCATGGAGGCAGCGGCCAAGCAGGCGCAGGAAATCAAGACGATGATGGAGGGCGTGTACCACAAATTCCAGGAGGAATACGGGCTCGCCAACGTCCGTCCCGGCGGTCTGTCGATGGCGCGTTACCTGCGCGAGATCCGGCGCCTGGAGGCCAAGCACGAGCAGTACATGAAGGGCGCGCACCTGGTGTTCACCGAACAGCAGATCCTGACGCGCCGGTTCTTCGATTCGGCGGTGTCGAAGGTGCGCGCGATCTTCAAGATGGCCAACCGCGAAACCGACCAGTGGCTCAAGAACATCCTCTCGCCGATGGAGGCGCAGGTGCGCGAGCACCAGATCCAGTTGCGCCGGCGGCTCGAGTCCATCAAGCGCATCCATCAGGCAAGCGAAACCCTGGAGGAGCGCGTGCATGAACTCGAAACCACGCGCGATACCTACCGCACGCAGGAGCGCGATCTCGATTACCGCGTGGATGCGATCCTGCGCCGGCTTGAAAATCCTGAGCCGGTGCCCGTCGAGGAACGCCTCGCCAGCTGAAAACCGGACTACTCGACCCGCGCCGCGCCCTCGCCACGCGGGTCGGAGGCGGCCTCCACCCGCCCCGCCTTTTTGAACCACGCCACGAGCTGCATGTTGCCGTAACCTTCCGCACGCGGCACCAGCGCATAGCCGCGCGCGGTCAAGTCCAGCACGTCGTCGGGCGACAATGCGCCCGGCTCGTACTCCACGCGATCCGACGGATATTGATGATGGAAACGGGGCAGCGCCAGCCACGCCGATGGGCCGCCACGTCCGTGGGCGACCTCCAGCGCCGCCAGCAACACCATGGTGATGATGCGGCTGCCGCCGGGCGTGCCGAGCACCACCACGGCGGCGTCGGTCTCGAGGAACGCCGGCGTCATACTGGATAGCGGCCGCTTGCCTGCTGCTATCGCGTTGGCGCTTGAACCCGTCAGGCCGTAAAGATTCGCCACGCCGGATTTCAGCACAAAATCATCCATCTCGTTATTGAGCAGCACGCCGGTACCGGGCTGCATGAAGCCGCTGCCGAACGGGCCGTTGAGGCTCAAGGTCACGGCGGCACGATTACCGTCACGATCGATGATGGAAAAATGCGTGGTGTTTTCGCCGGCCGCGGCCGGCAAGGCCATTGGCTCCGCCATCGTGGTATCCGCGCGTAACTCACGGCGCAGCGATTCGAGATACGCCGGGCTTAGCAGGCCCTCGACGTCTACGCGTACGTGATCCGGATCGCCGAGATGGCGTGCGCGGTCGCGGTAGGCGAGCCGCATGGCACCGATAATCAGCTCAGCACGCTGCACGCGGTCGAGTCGGTCCATCTCAAAGCCTTCCAGCATGGCGAGCATCTGTCCCAGCACCACGCCACCCGAGGACGGCAGCGCCGCCGCCGTGACGCGCATGCCGCCGTAGGTCACGC